>NZ_JCAQHY010000001.1:0-269539 GCF_059621045.1 Vagococcus sp. WN80Y | reverse complement strand
ATACGCCATTGGTGCCGCTCCCATTGGTAAGCCTGGGTGTCCTGAATTTGCTTTCTGAATTGCGTCCATACTTAGGGTACGGATTGAGTTAACGCCTAGTTCATCGATTTTATCAAACAAAATAATCATCCTCCTGCTATTTTAGGTTTTTTTTACCTTTATAGGGTTATTTTACCTTTTGTTTGACTAAATTGCAATTGAAAAATGAAATCGTTTTGCTTTTTTATCAAAAATCCTGCTAAAACGCATTAAAAAAAGACTTTTGCAAATAAACCAAATCTTAGCAAAAGTCTTTAAAATTAATCATTATGACGATTATGAAGCCCTTTTTCCTTTTGAATATCTTTTAGCTTATCAGGTGTTACATCGTTCCCTTCCTGATCCACTACTTTCATTCCCTCGATATGATTCCGCATCCCACCACGAAATTTTTCAAGATATTCTTCTCTTAATATTTTTTGTTCCTTTTGTTCGTTAAGTGTTAAACCTTCACCTTTTGATTTGTTGGCTAACTCATTAATACGAGCTAATTTATCTTTTGATAACATTTTATTCCCTCCTAAACAGTTTTAAAGTGTCCTATTATTTATTCCACCGATGCCTTTAATACTAGACTATTTCAATTCAAAAAACAACTAAATAGTCTAGCCACAGCATGTCCTCTATATCAAACAAACTACTATCAAAAAAAGTTTATGTTTCCATCAAAATAAGCGAACATCTGTTTGATTTATTAAGTTTTTTATGCTAAACTCAAATTAATACTAAATCTGCCCTAAGGAGGTATCAGTATGGCAAAAGCACATGAAACACGACAATCTGAAATTTTAAAATATATCCATAGCCAAGTTGAAGAAAAAGGCTATCCACCAACAGTCAGAGAAATTGGCATTGCTGTTAATCTATCATCAACATCAACCGTTCACGGTCACTTATCTCGTCTAGAGAAAAAAGGACTCTTACAACGTGACCCAACAAAGCCACGAGCAATTGAGTTAACTCAAATTGGACTGGATATGATCGGTATTCGTCCTACAACTATCCCGATTTTAGGAACAGTTACTGCTGGAGAGCCTATCTTAGCTGTAGAAGAAGCATCAGACTTCTTTCCTATCCCACCTGATTTGAAACATGAGGACAATAGTTTATTCATGCTAACCATTCGGGGAGAAAGTATGATTAACGCCGGCATCTTGGATGGCGATCAAGTCATTGTAAAAAAACAAGCCTCGGCTTCAAATGGAGAAATTGTGATTGCTATGACTGATGAAGATGAAGCAACGTGCAAAAGATTTTACAAAGAAAAAGATCATTTTCGACTTCAACCAGAAAATGATAGCTTAGAGCCAATTATCTTACCTAATGTTTCTATTTTAGGTAAAGTAGTTGGATTATACCGCAATCACATTTAACCACAAACAACCAGCTTATCTGCTGGTTGTTTTCTTTTCCCATATAACCCATTTCATTCGTTTTACCTTAATTGAAAAGTTTTCTCACTTTCCTCTTTACAAAGCGAACGTTTGTTTGTATAATAAAGAAAAGAACAAACGTTCGCATAAAATATATGAGGTGATATAAATGGTAGGTATTCGTCGAATCGGGTTGGTATTCTTCATTTTAATTATTGGCATTTGTTTGGGTTCACTAGGGATTAAGACAGCACTATTGATCGTCACGCCTTTATTCTTCTTATGGTTCATGGTTTGGGACGAACGAAGCTATCGTCGTCATACTCGTAAGCAGCACTATCAAAGCGATCACACTTATAGCTATCGCCGTTAATTCATTAAAAAGACTCTTCACTCAACTGTTATCCCCCTAACAGTTGAGTGAAGAGCTTTTTTGCTTTTTATAAAAAAAACGAAATCAACTTGTTTATTCAACCTAAGTAATCATTCGGTTACTTTAACTGGTGTTCCTGCCTTGATGTTATCGTAAAACCACTTAGAATCAGGCAGTGATAAGCGGAAACAACCATGTGAAGCACGCTTACCTAGCTTTTCAGCTTCAGCTACATTTATCTCTAACTGCTCATTAACAGGGACACTGTGAAATAAATAAACGCCATAATCTTTAAACGAGACATAATTTAGTGCTCCTTCGCCTAACTCAGCATTAAAAAAGCTTTCACCTCGAATTTCCTGAATCTCAAAATCCCCTAAAGGTGTCGCATTCTCATCGTCAGCTAAGCCAGAAGATGTCACCATCGTATAAATTAGTTTATCGTTATCATAAAAATAAATACGCTGATCCGTCACATTTGCCACAATTCGAAGGACCATATCAGCTGTCAACTTAGGATATTCTCCACCCGTTGGCTTTTTCCACAAATCTTTATCGACTTTCTTTTCTTCTGCCACAGTTGGCGTTACTTTAGCGGAGTTAACCTTCGGACCTTTTAGTGAAATATCAGGCCCAACAAATGGTAGCTTACGTCCCTCTTTAGTTGTCACACCACTAACTTCTGACGGTGCAACAGCAATCATCAAGCAAACCAATCCAGCTAAAAGAAAGCTTTTTTTAATCCCCTTCACTGCGTTCATTCCTTTCATCTTAACTCACTAAAAATACATCTTTCTATTATTAATTTCACCTTAACACAGCTTGTTTTTAGCGTCAAAGATTTTATAGCTTCGCTCTATCTCCGTCTAAAATTTATTAATAATTTCATCCACATTTTTAATCATAACCGAAATTGTGCCATCAGGATTATTAATAAACTCAATTAATTCTTTATTTTTATAGACCTCAACAGGGATAATCATTTCAATCCCATTAGCTAATTTGAGCTTTTGTTTACTGTATTTTTTTTCATATTTCGGCACATTAATCGGAATATCTTCCTCAAAATTTGTTCGTTCTACTCGCTCGATATATTCTGCTTTAGCTGAGATATTATTCTCAAACACTCTTTCAGCAATTTTTTCATTACTAATTTTTCCATCTTCTTCAATACTCTCATAAACTGCTTGTTGAATGTTTGACATGCTGACGTACTTTTCTTCATTATACTTATCAGCAATTTCCTTAACAGCCTTTTTAACAATTTTGATATTATCTTGGACTGTCGGTGTTGCTTCTGTTTTTAACAAAATACTAGAAAAATACTCTACTTTGCGACCATCAAACTTGTATTTCTTTTCTACTAAATCAAACGTTTTTTTGGTGATATTAATTAAAACAGCTTCGTCAACTTTTTGTGTAATACTTGGCAAAATAGTTTTATTAATGATAATATTATTCAACATTCCATCGTCAACATAGTCAACAAAATGAGTATATGCTGGACGATAATTCAATTTAAAAATCCCTACGTACTGGTCAGTTTCATCCTCTCCGTGAAAATAAAGTAGATCTCCACTTGGAATCTCTTCCCCTTGAACCACGCAATCATAAAACTTCTGAGCAACACTTTCACTCTTTTCAACAAAATTTAACCGTTCATTCGTAATATCAACGAATAAGTCATTGCTTTCATCCAATGTTCCTGTTTTAAAATCAGCATTATTAAATCGTTTCATGATTCCTTCAAGGTACGTCTTAACTGCATAATCTGTCATCGTTAACGCCTTCTGTGAACAGATTAGCGAGCTTGCTTCTAAATCCAGTACATGTAAAATAGCCTCTTTAATTTCCATTTAATTGCTCCTTAGCCTTGCCTGTCTCTTTAATTCCAAAATACTATTATACAACAATTAAGAGTCACTACGTAAGTAAAATGATATCATTATTCTGACAGTTGCTTGTTCAATATGATTAGCCATATAAAACCCCCAAGATTGCCAACTATTCTCTAGCAATCTTGAGGGTATCATTTATTTTTTTGAGCCTTTTTTAGGGCTTTCTTCAGTATCTAATTCTTTCCCTAATTGAATAATAAACTCTTTTAAGTTATCTTTCACCTCAGGATGAGTCAAGCCATATTCAATGCTTGTTTTCATAAACCCAAATTTATCACCAACGTCATAGCGTTTACCTGTAAATTGATGAGCGAATACACGCTGAGTTTTATTCAAGGTATCAATCGCATCAGTAAGCTGAATTTCACCGCCTGCACCTGGTGTTTGTTGATCCAAGACATCAAAAATCTCAGGAGTTAATAAGTAACGACCAATGATAGCTAAATCACTTGGCGCTTCATCTGGATTCGGCTTCTCAACAAAGTTTTTTACATTGTATAAACCCTTTTTCACCATATGTTCTGGGTTAATAATCCCATATTTTGAGGTATCTTCATGAGGGACTTCCATAACCGCTATAGTTGAAGCACGTGTCTCATCGTAATCATTGATTAGTTGCTTCGTCAACGGAATCGTATCCTCCATCAAATCATCTCCAAGCATGACTACAAAAGGTTCATTACCGACGAACGCACGACCTAATGAAACCGCATGCCCTAAACCACGAGGACTAGATTGACGCATAAAATGTAAGTTCAAATCGGTTGTTTCTTCTACTAATTTCAGTAAATCCGTTTTACCTTTTGATTTTAAGTTCATTTCTAATTCCAAGTTTGCGTCAAAATGATCCTCAATCGGACGTTTAGCCTTACCAGTAATAATTAAAATGTCTTCAATTCCAGATGCCAATGCTTCCTCAACAATAAATTGAATAGTTGGTTTATCAACAATCGGTAACATTTCCTTTGCCATAGCTTTCGTCGCTGGTAAAAATCTTGTTCCTAATCCTGCGGCTGGAATAATCGCCTTTTTCACACGTTGTTTCACAATAAATTCTCCTCTTCTATTTAGGGTGTTCTCCCTATTATACTTAATCTGGTTACTAAAACTCTTTTTCTGAGCGACCATCTCGCAGCATAATTTGTTTCGCTGCTTCCTTGACATCAGCTCCTTCATACAGCACCTTGTAAATAGTTTCTGTAATCGGCATTTCCACTTTCAATTCTTGCGATAATTCATAGGCTGCTTTTGTTGTAGAAACGCCTTCCACAATCATCCCCATATTATCTAAAACCTCTTGCAAATTGTGTCCACGGCCAAGCAAATCTCCTGCACGCCAATTACGAGAATGGACACTTGTGCAAGTAACGATTAAATCGCCAACGCCACTCATGCCAATAAAAGTTAGTGGATCAGCTCCCATTGCAACGCCTAACCGACTAATTTCGGCCAATCCACGCGTCATAATAGCTGCCTTAGCATTGTCTCCAAAGCCTAATCCATGAATCGCACCTGAACCTAGAGCAATAATATTTTTTAAAGCCGCGCCCGTTTCTACACCAATCACATCATCATTTGTATAAATTCGGAAGTATTCATTCATAAACAGCGCTTGAACATACTCTGCATATTTTAAATTTTTACTGGCTGCTGTAATGGTTGTAATATCACGTACTGCGACCTCTTCTGCATGACTTGGGCCAGATAACACCACAACATCTTTTCGTTTGTCTTCAGGGATTTCTTCCATAAGAACTTGAGAAATTCGCTTGTGTGACCCTTGCTCTAGCCCTTTACTGGCATGGATAATAACTGGTTTAGTATCTAAAACCGCCACCAACTGTTGAGCAACAGAACGAATCGCCTTAGTTGGAACAACAAATAAAATCGCATCAGCACCTGCTACAGCAGCTTTCAAATCCATTTCTGCTTTCAATTTTTCCGGTAGGAGTAGGTCAGGTAAATAATGTTGATTGGTATGATGAGTATTGATTTCAGCAATTTGCTCAGCTTCTCGTCCCCAAATGGTCACCTCATGACCGTTCTCCACTAATACTTTAGCCAACGCTGTCCCCCATGATCCGGGACCTAAAACAGCAATTTTTTGTTTCATCCGTTAACTTCCTTTCACACCTTTTGATAGAATCCACTCTGTTAAGTCTACCATAGATTCAACAATTTTATCAGGCTTATACGGCGCCATTTCTGCCACTGTTTTATGGGACCAACCTACAAACACACTTTCCATTCCTGCATTGTGCCCTGCTTTTATGTCATGCCAATTATCCCCAACCATCACACATTCGTCAGCATCAACGCCTAAACGAGCCATTGCAACAGTTAAAGGCTCAGGATCTGGTTTCACCTTTTGGTAATCATTACCACCAATAATCTCATCAAAATAGTCCGTCATTTCAAGTAAATCTAAGCCCTTTTGCAATACTTGATTATACTTAGTTGACACAACCGCCAATTTAAAGCCCGCTGCTTTTAAGGTGGCTAGAGACTCATTGACATTGGGAAACACTTGAATTAAGGCATCGTGCTGTTGATGATTGAACTCTCGATATTCACGTACCATTTGCTCCGTTTTTTCTGGTAAGAGAGCACCAAAAACTTCTTCTAAGGGCGGTCCATTAAATGGCCGAACTTTTTCTGTATCATATTCGCCTGGAAAATACTGATTCAATACATGAAGATAAGATTCTGAAATCAGATGATTCGTATCTGCCAATGTACCATCAAAATCAAATAAAACTGTTGTTAACACTACTATCGTGCTCCTTTACGATTATAAATAGGCGGATTAACTTTTTTTCGGCGATAAACGATGAAAATTAAACTACCAAAAAAGAGAATAATTGATAAGAACTGAGACACTCGAATATCACCAACTAAGTACAAGCTGTCTGTTCTCATCCCTTCAATAAAGAAGCGACCAAATGAATACCAGATAACGTAGGTAAAGAATATCTCTCCCTCACGGAAAAAGTTTTTCTTACGTAACCAAAGAATCAAAATAAAACCAATGACATTCCAAAGACTTTCATAAAGAAACGTAGGTTGTCGATACGCTCCATCAATATACATATTTTCAATAATGAATGTAGGCAAATGCAGCCCTTGTAGAAATCCTAGCGTTGTTTCTCCTCCGTAAGCCTCGTGATTCATAAAATTTCCCCAACGGCCAATTGCTTGAGCAATGATTACGCTAGGGGCAGCGATATCAAGAAATTTCCAAAAAGAAATATAGCGTGATTGAGTAAAGAAATATACGACAAGTCCACCAGCAATTAAGCCACCATAAACTGCTAAGCCGCCACTCCTAATAGCAAATATTTGAAGTGGATTTTTAAGGTAATATTGCCATTCAAAAATCACGTAATACAACCGAGCCCCAATGATTGCAATCGGTAGGCCCCAAAACATAAAATCAACGATGTCGTCCTCTTTTAAGCCAACTCGTTTTGCCTCTCGTGAAGCCAACCAAACAGCTAAAACTATTCCGCTGACAATAATAACTCCATACCACATGACCTCAATTCCAAAAAGTTTGAAAGCCACGGGGTTAACTTGCGCTAAAAACATCGATATCCCCCTTTATAGTCACTCTAATTTAAGCTGATATAGTCTACTATTCTGCTTCAGAGTTTTCTTTGATTAGCGCGGTTAAATTATTCTCAAATGTTTTTGTAGCATCGTATCCCATTGTTTTTGCTCTGAAGTTCATCGCAGCTACCTCAATGATAATCGCCACATTACGGCCTGTTTTAACTGGAATCGATATTTTAGGGATATCCACATTTGCAATTTGAACAGTCTCAGCCGCACCACCTAATCGGTCAAACTTCTTATCTTTGCTCCAATTTTCTAGGTAGACAACTAATTGAACCTGACCGCTACCACGGACAGAGCTTGCGCCAAATAAGTTCATTACATCAATAATACCAATCCCACGAATTTCAATTAGATGCTCAAGTAATCTAGCTGGTTCACCAATTACTGTACGCTCATCTTGTTGATAGACATCAACCCGATCATCCGCAATAAGTCTGTGACCTTTTTTGATTAATTCTAGCGCTGTTTCACTCTTACCGATTCCACTGTCCCCTTGAATCAATACACCGAGCCCATAAACCTCGACCAATACTCCATGAATAGACGTTCGCTTAGCCAATTGACTTTCTAAGTAATTTGATACCACACCAGAAATTCGCGATGTTGTTAAAGACGAACGTAAAACAGGCACTTGCTTCTCTTCCGCCACGCGCAACATATTGCTAGGTGGAATCAGATCACGGGCAAAAATAATAACTGGCGTCTCCTCGTGGCACAACCGACGCATCACCATGACCTGCTCTTCTGGAGTCATTTTTTGTGAAAACGTGGTCTCCTTGCGGCCAAATAATTGAACTCGATCATAAGGATAATAATTAAAATAGCCGGTTAATTCTAAACCCGGCCGGGAAATATCACTTGTTTTTATTTTTCTATCTAAATAGTCTTCTCCACAAACTACTTCAAGCTGTAATTCGTTGACTAATTCTTGAACTGTTACTGACTCTGTCATACATAACCTTCTCTCTAAATTGTTTGCTTGTTCCATTTTATCATTTAACGACATAAGTTTCTACATAATCAATCGAACAAAGCTATTTCTTCTCTTTTAAGCAGTCCCTTTCAACAAAATGAGCTTGCTTCAACTACCTAAAAAAACAGCCTGCCTCAACTAATGTGAGACAGAGCTGCTTGCGTGTTCCGGGATAGGCAGTGACAAAAATCGCCGATAAAGAATCATCATGATTAAACTAGAAGGAAGCGACATGTAAACCAATGGTAGTAACCCAGGAACCCAGTGAAATAGATAGTAACTTCCAGCTAATATGATTAAGATTTTCGCAACTTCAAAAGGACTAAATACAATCAATAGAAAGGGTTGCAAAAATAACTTCTTAACAGGCAATTTAAAATGGACATAGGCTGGAAAGAAAAAAACCAATAATAATACAAATACACCAAGCAAAATGATCGAAAAATAATGAAAGCCAATCATCAAGTAATCAGAAGCATTTAGCGTAATTCGGTAATTAAAAAATAATATCAGACCTAGTATAGCCATAAAACAGCCACATAAATTAGTTTTTAAAAATTCTTTGTAATAGTAATGAAAAAATGTCTTGCCTATTTTAAGTGACTCATCATCTGTCATAAACCCTTGACGAAGAACTGCAAATAAAGCTGTTGTGGCGGGCATAATGCCAAAAGCTATTCCTCCCAGTAATGTCAGCACTATCCATAAAACATTCAAATAAACTAATTTCGTCACCACAACTGACCAATGATATAACTTTTCTCCCATTTTAACCTCTCCCTAGTCTAAACTCATTACCCCTTAATTGCGCCTACCATGATTCCTTTTTCAAAATATTTTGCTACTAGTGGATAAAATAATAACACGGGAACGCTAGAAATGACCACAACACTGTATTTTATCGTTTGTTTAATCATGCTAACCTCCGCTTGACTGCTTGACATTATTTGCTGATTAGCGGCCTCCCCCATCTGATTTTGGATAAGAATCTCTCGCAAAATTAACTGCAAAGGAAATAACTCGCGATCTGACAAATAGATCATGGCATCAAAATAACCATTCCAGCGACCAACACCATAAAACATCATCATGACTGCTATAATCGGTGTTGAAAGCGGCAAGACAACCTTCCAAAGTAACTGCATGTCCGTACATCCATCAATAAAAGCACTTTCTTCTAGCTCTCGTGGAATATTTTGCTGAAAATAGGTTCGCATGATGATCATGTTATACACACCTACTGCTCCCGGCAAGATCATTACCCAAATCGTATTGATAATCCCTAGCTTCTGATTAACTAAATAAGTCGGAATTAATCCTCCTGAAAAGAACATTGTAAAGGTAAATAGAAAGGTTAGCGCATTTCGTCCTTTAAAATCTCGACGAGATAGTGGATAGGCCGCTAGAGTTGTCATGATAACATTAATCATAGTTCCAAGACCGGTATAAATAACTGCATTCTTAAACCCAATCCAAATGTCACGATTTTCAAAAACCTTACGATAACCATTTAGTGTAAATCCTTTTGGCCACACTAATAGTGTACTATCAAAAATTTTCGTCGGATCACTTAAAGAGGCAGATACCACAAATAGAATCGGATAAAAAATCAATAAAATAATTATGACAATCAGAATTGTATTAATAGTATCAAAAAGCTTATCTTCTTTTGATCGATTATGTTTCATTTTTCCCTCCTACCACAAACTATTTTCGCCTGTTTTTTGAGCAATCTTATTCACAATAAATAAGATAATAAAGTTGACTAAATTGTTAAATAACCCTACTGCAGCTGAAAAGCTGTATTCTGCATTTAATATCCCAGCTTTGTAGATATAGGTTGATAATACTTCCGAAGTTGCCAAATTCGCATCATTTTGAAGTAACAGCACTTTTTCAAAACCAACAGACATAATACTTCCGGTTGCTAAAATAGTCGATATCACTATCGTTGGCATAATCGCTGGAATTGTAATATGCCGCATACATTGAACTCTCGAGGCACCTTCTAGATAGGCCGCCTCATATTGGTCTTGGGAAATACCTGACATAGCCGCTGTATAAATAAGGGTTCCCCATCCAACGCTTTGCCAAACTCCTGACCAAACAAAAACATGGGGAAACATTTTGGCATCTCCTAAAAAATCTATTGGCTTCATACCAAAAAACTTAATAACTTCATTAATCACACCATCGACTGGTGAAGTGAAGAAAAAGACCATTCCAACAACAATAACCACTGAAATAAAATTGGGAATGTAAGAGATTGTTTGTGTAATAGACTTAAATCTTTTATTACGGACTTCATTAAACATCAATGCCAAAATAATCGGTAATGGCACTCCAATAATGAGACTGTATAAACTAATGCGCAACGTATTAATAATGACATCCTTAAAATAGAAGGCATTAAAAAAACGCGTAAAGTGTTGAAAGCCAACCCACGGGCTCCCCGAAATTCCTAACGCCGGAGAATAATCTTTAAACGCAATTATAACCCCATACATAGGCCAATAATTCCAAATAAGTAAGCTCGCTAACGGAAATAACATCATCAAATACAACCATTTTTGTTTTGAAAAAGCATGGCTAATTTTAGAAAAGCGAGTGGTTCGTTTCGTTACCTGATTCACCTGCCAAAACCTCCTCAGTTAATTGATACATAGGTGGGTGAGACAAAAGCCTCACTCTCCTTTTATTCACGTAAGTTATGTGACAAACACGTTCCAGAAATCTGCTCAACACAATTTACTACGCTTCACTTCGTTGTCCTAAACTTCTAAGCAACTAAAATTGCAAGCCATCATTCTTTGGGCTTTAGCCCTTAGAAATGAGGGACATCGAAGTTTACGTAGGGTCGGAGCAAGAAAACTTTATATCACAGTTCCTTCGCTGAGTTAACTATCTTTGTATCGTTTATATTGTGTTTGTTTAATTTTTAAATAATCATCAATACCCATTTTCTTCAACGTTTCAATATAATTCTTCCATTCTTTGTCAATATCCTTTTTCCCAGTAACAAAATCCACTCTCATTTGGCCAACATAGTTACCGACATCGGCAACGATTGAACTTGAGCGATTTGCTTCTTCAATTGTCGCGGGTAAATCAGGAAGCATAATACCTGGCAATGTCTCCTCCGTCAAATCTTTGTAAACAGGCGTTTCTTTGCGTCCAGCGGCATCTCTTATTTCAGCTGGTAACTCAACATAAGGGAAATAACCGCCATAAACATTATCAACATATTGGAAAGCGCCAAGCCCTATACCGTCTTTGTAATTAAGTATTTCATCAATATAAACTTTCTTACCATCTTCAATATTATAGGTTACCCCTTCTTTTCCAAGATAACCAAATTCACTTCCTTCGTCACTATAAAAAAAGTCAACCCATTCCAATATTTTCCCAGGATTAGCGGCTTCTTTCGTGATAACTAGGCTTGATGCCCCTGCAACTTGAGAATCTGTTAATGATGCTCTATCTCCATTAGGCCCCGCCAAAACATTGATGGCGACATAATTATCTTTGACAGATTCTCCGATATAATCAGGAGCAGCCCAGTTCCAAGCTCCTACCGTATCCTTAGCAGCGTCGGCTGTCCATTTATCATACTCCACACCACTAAAAGCTTGATTATTAATCGCGCCTTTTTCATATAGTCTCTGTTCATACTTTAAAATATCCTTGTATTCATCAGCTGTAATGGTCACTTGAACCTCATCGTTATTGTCGATATAAATAAAATTACCAAGAGCCTTACGTCCACCATTACCAATTCCAAACGACCCCATCATCATTTGTTCAAAGGTCCAACCAATTGATCCACTAGGCATATACCAACCTTGCTCATCTTTTTGACCGTTACCATTTGGATCATCATTAACAAAGGCCAGTAACGCTTTCTCTAACTCTTCAGTTGTAGTTGGAACATCTATTTTTAAATTATCTAGCCATGTTTTATTAATCCACAAGCGAATCGTTCGATTGCCTTCTGGATAAGGATCCAAGTATGGCGTGGCATAAATATGACCATCTGCACTCGTCAGTCCCTTTCTAACATCATCATTTTCTTCTAAATATTTTTGTAAATTTGGAGCATGTTTCTTTATCAACTCTTCTAAAGGGATAAACATTTCTTGTTGCCCGTATTTAAGCAGCTCGCCATTACTCCAATCAACTTGATAAAAAGCATCAGGTAATTTATCACGAGTTAATATGATATTCTTCTTTTCGCCGATATCTGTCATCTCTTCCCAGTTAACGGTCATACCTGACATTTTTTCATACTCTTTCCACATCCACAAATCCTTTGAAGGCGGTCGCAAATCATTCCAACTAGGACGTAGCAATGAGATAGATTTAACATCCTTTGAAGCTGCCTCTTCTTTATTATCGTTCTTACCACAAGCAGATATCACTAACGCACTTGACAAGACTAACAAAGAGATTATTTTTTTACTTTTTTTCATTTTAACTCCTCCTTAAAATTGATATACTCACTAACTAAATAAAATTATATGATATACCAACTTATTTGTCAAACGCTTTCTTTATAACTTCTAATTTAGGGAGAACTCCTATAAATAGCTTTAAATTGGCCTTTTCAGGTTATTTGTGATTAATATCAGTTCTATGCTATAATAAATTTGATATATCAACATGTAAGGAGTGACGGTATGGCGAAACTTCCATTATACCAAAAAATAATTGATGATTTAGCAAAAAAGATTGCCTCTGGCGTTCTAAAACCAGGCGAACAGCTCCCCACAGAAATCGCCTTAGCTGAAGAATACAACGTTAGTCGAATCACCTCAAAAAGGGCCCTAACTGAGTTAGAAAACCAACAGATTATTTTTCGGATTCAAGGAAAAGGTAGTTATGTGGCTGAGCCTTCTAACGCTACCAGTCTAGTAAATAAAACCAAAGATAGTCATGAGCTACTACTGATTATGCCCTTTGCTGAAAATACTGGAATGTCGGCTTATGCCGATGGAATTGTATCTTACCTGCGACAAACACACTACACTATCAATATTGAAACGCATAAATACGCCAACCAACGAGAGCTTTTGCTTTCACTTGATAATTACGTCGGATTAATTATTTATCCGATGACCAGCACGAATGATCTGGACATTCTTTATTATCGACAACTACAGAAATTTCCAATGGTTTCAATCGACAAACAATTGGAAGGTTTAGAAATTAATTGTGTGACGGCTAATAATTTTGCTGGCGGCTATGACCTAACAAAGAAACTAATTTCAGCAGGTCATACTAAAATTCTTTATATTTCAACGCAAGCCGTTGATAGCACCACGACTGTGAGAGATCGTTACTTCGGTTATTTAAAAGCGCTATTTGAGCACAATATTCAATTTCACAGTGAAAATGTTAAACCAGTTGAAGACAATGACCATTTTTATCATGAAGTTGTTAAATACGCAAAAAACTACAATATTTCTGCAATCGTAGCTGAAAACGACCTAACAGCCATGCTCATTATGTCTGCCGCAAAAGAAAGTGGCCTAATCCTACCAAAAGACTTATCTATAGTAGGTTTTGATAATATCCAAGCCTCTTCGCTGATCGAACCAGCTTTAACGACTGCTGCTCAAGATTTCCATAAAATGGGCGCGTTAGCTGCTGAAATTCTAATTCATCAGATTGAACACCCTTCCTCACCTCCCCAACAAGTAGTAGTGGATGTTGAAATTATCAACAGACAGTCCATTGCTCAAAAAAAATAAAAAACGACCCAGAAGCATTTTTCTGCTTCTAAGTCGTTTTTATTATTAATAACCTTTAGCGCGCCACTTAATTGTCTTTTTAGTCTCTCTAGGAGTCTTCACTTGGAAATTACCGTCATTATTTCCTTTGCGTATGTCTATTTTTGCTGTTTCCTTTAATAGTTGGTAGCGATTATAAATTTTTTCTTTAATATCAGATTGTTTCATTGCCGATGTCACCCTTTCCAAATTAATAAACTGATGATGTTTTTATCGTAACTCTATACTTAGTATAACGAACTTCACTGAAAAATCCAATCAATAGACTAACTCTAAAACAACAAAAAAGCTACTTCCATATAGAAAGTAGCTTTTTAACTGGGCTAGCTGGATTCGAACCAACGATGACGGAGTCAAAGTCCGTTGCCTTACCGCTTGGCTATAGCCCAAAATAAAAAAATGGAGGAGAGTGGATTCGAACCACTGAACCCTAAGGAACGGATTTACAGTCCGTCGCGTTTAGCCACTTCGCTACTCCTCCAAGACAGGTTATTTAACCCGACTTCAATATAATACCCAATTTACAAGAAAATTTCAAGTCTTATTTGTCATTATTTTTATTTTTTTTACATTTAGTGAATTTCTCTACGAAAACAGTCTGTTTCTATTGAAAAAGATTCCAATGACTGATCAAAGTCTCATATCCTTCATCAAACGATTTTACATATTTAGGACCTTCACCATCAATCGTCACAACAAATTTGCCTGATTCCAATTTCTCTACTTCACCAATCACTTTTTTACCAATACTTAACTCATGAACCTCGGCTGACTGGCCTTTACTATTTTGCTTCTTTTCAGCAACTGTTACTTCTATATCTTTATTTTTTTTCATATAATCAACTCTCCTTGACTTAATCCAGATCTACATAGCGAGTAATCCTAACTAACTAATTTTATCCAGTAACTTTTCTATCCTATACAAGATACCACATTTTACAAGAATTGTTAACTAGGTAGTTGCAGATTCTTTCTATTAGTCTCATAATAGGACTTAGGAGGTCGTTGTATGTTTACTATTTTATTAAATGCATTCGGATTATTTTTAATTATTCTTGTCGGTTTTTTTCTTAAAAAGCTTAATTTAGTATCCAAATCTGATGGCAAAGTTCTTTCTACTATTATCGTCACTATAACCTTGCCTGCAACCGTTATAGTCGGAATGAATAAGATGATTGTTACCTCAGAATTTATTACCTTAGCTGCGATCGCAATTACGATGAATTTACTATTGGTTCTCACGGCCAAATTTCTCTGGCGTAACGATCATTATTTAAATAGAGTCTTTTTTATGTACTGTATTTCTGGCTACAATATCGGAAATTTTACCCTACCATTTATTCAGAGCTTTTATCCTCTGGCGCTGCCCTATCTATTTATGTTTGATGTCGGCAATTGTATCATGATCGCCGGGGGCTCAAAAATCCTAGTAGAGAGCAGCCATCCGGATTTCGATAAAAAACAAGCTACGCAATTATTGACACAAACGCTATTACGTTCCGTCACTTTTATCACCTACTTAGTCATGGTTATTTTAAGAAGCTTTTCTATTAGTTTACCAGCGTCTTCAATCGATATTTTTAAATTATTTTCGAGCGCTAATGGCTTTCTCTCCTTGCTGATGATAGGCATTTACTTGGAGTTACACTTGCCAAAATCAGCATTGATTAAAGTTATAAAAATTCTTTCTTGGCGATATGCCTTCGCGACTTTATTCGCCGCCTTGTTTTACTTTATTATTCCATTCAACAATCCATTAATTAAAATTGTTCTAACTGTTTTGGCATTCGCTCCAATTCCCACTTTCGCAGTTATTAATAGCGTTTCAGCTGGAATTAAAGAAGAGGTCACAGGGTTTATTTCATCAGTCAGTATCCTACTCAGCTTGGCTATCATGACCCTTGTGATGATACTGATTACATGACAAAAAAGCGATTCTCACATTCAAGAATCGCTTTTTTTGTTATTTAATTAGCTTCTGTCTTAATTGACGATAGCACATTGTATCCTTTTTCTTTCAAAATACGGTCAATCTTTTCTTCCTCTGCATTAGACAGCTGAACCACAATTGTTGGTGTCTTTTCATTCCGATATACAACAATTTGAACGACATTAATTTGATTTTCAGCAAAGGTTTGAGCTAGATCAGCTAGAATACCTTGATGGTCATCTTTAACTTCGATCGCCAAACGAACCCCATTTTGATTATAGCCAGTAATTTCTAAAAAGGCATCAAATATATCATTATTGGTAATAATCCCGACAATCTGCCCATCATTTGAACAAACTGGTAAAACGCCGACATTTTTCTGACGCATTTTAAAAATTGCATCCTCAATTAATGCCCCTGCCTCAATCGTTTCAACTTGTTTAATCATCACATCAGCAACCGTCGTTTTATTCAACAAATAAGTTGCTTCATAAACACTTAAGCTAGTCGCTTTAGATGGCATCGCCGCCTGAATTGTCCCTTCAGTCAAGAGACCAATCATCCGACCATTTTCAATCACCGGCAACCGATGAATATGATGCTCATTCATTAATTCAACCGCTGCATTAATCTTTGTTTCCTTCGTGACAGTTATCAACTCAGTTGACATATAATTTTCGACAATCATTGGTTATCCTCCTAAATAAGCTTTCTGAACTTCCTCACTAGCCAGCAATTCTTGACCAGTTCCACTCAAGACTATTTTGCCAGTCTCTAGCACATACCCGCGATCAGCAATTGACAATGCCATATTCGCATTTTGCTCAATTAATAAGACCGTCGTTCCTTGTTTTTGAATATCTTGAATAATATTAAATATTTCTCTAATAAAAATCGGTGCTAATCCCATTGAGGGCTCATCTAAAAGAAGTAACTTAGGTTGTGACATCAACGCTCGACCCATAGCTAACATTTGTTGTTCGCCACCTGAAAGCGTCGCAGCATCTTGACCTTTTCGTTCGGCTAATATTGGAAAGCGTTCAAAGACTTCCTTCATCATTTTAGCATTCTCTTCTTTATTTTTACGTAAAAAAGCGCCCATCTCTAAATTTTCCAAAACCGTTAAACCTGGAAAAATATGACGGCCTTCTGGAACCTGAGACAGTCCTGAAGCGACAATTTTTTGTGGCGCAACCTTTTCGATCGCCGTCCCTTCAAACTCAATAGTCCCGGTAGTTGGACGAATCAATCCAGAAATCGTTCTTAAAATCGTCGTTTTCCCTGCACCATTAGCACCAACTAACGAGACAATCTCCCCTTGATTAACCTCAAAATTAATTTGTCTAACAGCCTCTATTACGCCATAATGAACAGAGACATCTTTCACTTTTAACATTATAACTCACCGCCTAAATACGCTTGAATTACTTTCGGATTATTCTTAACCTCTTCTGGAGAGCCCTTAGCGATCAATCGACCGTATTCTAAAACATACAATCTTTCGCAAACATCCATAACCAATGACATATCATGTTCAATCAGTAAAATAGTAATTCCAAACTCTTTTTGAATTTTTCGAATCAACTTCGTCAACTCAGCCGTCTCTTGCGGATTCATCCCCGCTGCTGGTTCATCTAAAAACAAAACTTTTGGCTCAGTCGCTAAGGCTCTAACAATTTCCAGACGACGTTGCTCTCCATATGGTAAATTTTTTGCCAACGTGTCAATCTTATCTTCTAAATCGAAAATCGCTAACAACTCAATGACTTTGACGCGCATTTCTTCTTCTTTTTTATAAAACTTTGGCAAGCGAGCAATACTTGTAAACAAGCCCACTTTATTTTTCCCAGTCATAGCAATTAATACATTATCCATAACTGTTAACTCTTTAAACAACCGAATATTTTGAAAGGTTCTACTTAACCCAAGCGCCGCAATAGTATATGGCTTTTTACCATTTAAAAGCTCTTCCTTACCACCAACAGTTAATTTTACAGTTCCCTCTGATGGCTCATAAACCCCCGTCAATAGATTAAACAATGTCGTTTTCCCAGCTCCATTAGGACCAATCAATCCAACTAATTCATTTTCCGCTAGCTCAATATTGACATTGGAAACGGCCGCAAGTCCCCCAAAATTTTTCGTTAGATTACTTACTTCCAGTAGTGACATGACGATCGCCCCCATTTCCTTTTTTACTCAACAATTTTTTAACTGAAAACTCCCATGTTCCCAATAATCCACCTGGTTTAAAAATCATGATAATGATTAAAAGCAGAGAATAAATAATCATCCGCAATTCCCCTATATCACGTAAGAAATAATTTAATACACCAAGTAATATTGCTGCTACAAAGGTACCTGTTAGGCTTCCAATTCCACCAAATACAACAATAATCAAAATATCAACAGATTTCATAAAAGCAAAATCCTTAGGAATGATCATTCCTACATAGCTTGCATGTAACGAGCCAGCTATGCTAGCTGTCATCGCCCCAATGATAAAAGCCGTTACTTTATATTTAGTCGTATTAACGCCCATCGATTCAGCGGCAATTTCATCTTCGCGAATCGCCAAAGTAGCTCTACCTGGACTGCTGTGAATGTAATTAGCAATGACAACTGTTGTAATCACCATAAACACAAAAACCATCTGCCAATCAGCAAACGCATCAATCCCAAAAATCCCAGCTGCCCCACCAGTTGCAAACAAACCGCCCGCAGACTGATCGCTTCCATTGACAATCACAATACGAATAATCTCCGCAATCCCTAAAGTCGCAATTGCTAAATAGTCTCCTTTTAAACGGAGTGTCGGCACACCAACCATTCCCGCAATCACTCCTGCAATCAGCATGCCAACTAAAATGCTAACAAAAAAGCCCAGAAGTCCTGGTAACTTATTAGCAACCATCCCCGTCGCATATGCACCTATCGCCATAAAACCAGCATGCCCTAAAGAAAATTGACCAGAAAAACCAATAATCAAGTTCAAGCCACTAGCTAAAATCACATTGATTCCAATAGTGATCAATAAATCCTGAATGACTAAATTAATCAACCCTACTTGTTGAAGCACAAAAATAAGTAGAAAACCAGCAACAGCTAGGCATAGCCAGACAAGGTTATATTTTAAATTCTTTTTCATCTGTCCTCACCTAAACTTTCTCTTTAACATTTTTACCAAGTAAGCCCGCAGGTTTAATCAGTAAAATAATAATTAAAATGGCATATACAATCGCATCTTTATATTGCGCCATCCCTTCGATCGGCGACCCACTAATAAAGGTTTCAATAACGCCAATAGCAAAACCACCTAATGCTGCCCCCGGAATGATGCCAATCCCACCAAATACAGCGGCTACGAATGCTTTCAATCCCGGTGTTACACCCATTAAAGGATCAATACTATTGTAATAAAGCCCAATCAAAACACCCGCAGCTGCGGCCAAAGCAGAACCTATCGCAAAGGTGAAAGAAATCGTTCGGTCAACATTGATCCCCATTAATTTAGCTGCATCAGGATCAACACTTACAGCTCGCATCGCTTTCCCCATCTTAGTTCCTTTAACAATAAATTGTAACAAGATCATCAAAATAATCGTCGTTGCTAAGATAATGATTTGAATATTGCTGATATCAAACATACCTAACTCATAAACTTTCGGTTTAATTGCCTGTGGAAAAGACCTTACCTCAGGCCCAACAAAATAAACCATCACATTTTGAATTAGAAAAGAAACCCCTATCGCAGTAATTAGCGCTGCGATTCGTGTTGAACCTCGTAAAGGGCGATAAGCAAGAAATTCAATTGCTACCCCGACGAGCGAGCAAATAATCATTGATAATAGCAATGCGGGTAGAAAAGGTAACCCAACCTTCGAAATAAGATAATAACCTGTAAAGGCTCCTAACATATAAATCTCGCCATGAGCAAAATTAATCAATTTAATAATACCATATACCATCGTGTAGCCAAGAGCGATCAAGGCATAAATACTGCCAAGAGATAGCCCATTAATCAGCTGCTGAAAGAATATTTCCATTCTGCATCCCTTCCAATCTAAAGTTATAAAGAGGGAGAGACAGTTGTCTCACCCTCCCAGTTTCGTACAAATTAATTGTCATAGTTTTACGGCTCTACAATGTCAGAGCTGCTTTCTTTTCCTTCAGTCAAGCCAATTACAACTGCTGCTTTCTCAGGATTATGATCCTTATCCATTGACATTTTACCTGTAACACCAACAAAATCTTTCAATTTAGCTAACTCATCTTTAATTTTGACACTGTCAGCTTCACCAGCATTTTCAATTGCTGTTTTAAGCATATAGACAGAATCATAAGCTAAAGCATTAAATGAGCTTGGTGTCTTACCTTTATATTCCTCTTTAAAATCCTTAACAAACTCTTCAACTTTATCAGTTGCAGGCGCATTTTCAGAGAAGTGAGACGTATAGTAGACGTCATTAACATTTTCAGCTCCAGCAATTTCTACAAGTTTGGGATCTGAGAAACCATCTGCGCCTAAAATAGGTTGTTTGATGCCCATTTCACGTGCTTGTTTAATGATTAAACCAGCTTCTGTGTAGTAGCCTGGAATATAGATAAAATCAAAGTCTTTGTCTTTAATTTTAGTCAATGTCGCTTTAAAGTCTTTATCTTTCTCAACAAAATTTTCATTTGCTACAATTTCGCCAGTAAACGTTTCTTTAAAAGCTGTTGTCAAGCCTTTTCCGTAATCACTTGAATTATCTCCGATAATCACGGCTTTCGAGCCTTTCAGATTTTCTGAAGCATACTTAGCCAAGATGCTACCTTGAAATGAATCTTGATAACATGTTCTAAAAATGAACTCTTGAACTTTATCATTAGCAATTGTAATTGCATCATCTGTTCCTGAAGGTGTAATCGCAGGCACTTGAGCCTTAGTCAGATTAGGAATTGTTGCTTTAGCTGCACCAGATGTTGCTGGGCCAATGATTGCTACTACTCCATCATTTGTCAAACTCGCTGCAACTGAAACGGCCTCACCAGTCTCAGATTTATTATCCTTAGTGATTAATTTGACTTGTTTCCCTAAGATACCACCATCAGCGTTAATTTTCTTAACAGCTAGATCAATCGCCTCTCTCTCTTGGATACCGTATGCAGAAACGGCTCCAGACAATTCTAAGTTAAGACCAATCTTAATTTCCTTATCATCCTTGCCGACCGAATTTCCTCCGCTTGCTGAACCACCACCACTATTTCCGCCACCACATGCTGCCAAAACTAGCATGGATGCTGCCATCAAAAAACCAAATTTCTTCTTCATAATTAAAACCCCCGCATATTAGTCTCTCTTTTTTTAATTCATTTAAGATGTATACAAATATAAGGGATATTGAGCCCAATGTCAAGAATTTTCTGACAATTTGATTTAGAAGATAATTCCTCTTGTAAAAATTCCTCCCTTTTCTGTGCATTTACCGCGGAATAACTAGCAAAATTCTTCAATTAGCTAACATTTACACAGCCACTTCTGTCACTTCATTTCAAACATAATTCACAAACTTCATAAAAAAGAGAATGGAACAAACGTCCCATCCCCTAATTATTTCATAAAAATGCTACTTCATTAATTCCCTGCTCAAAAAGTAAGAGATAATCGTTATCGAAACGAAACTGGTCGATTGATTAGTTACTGTGTTGTTGATAAAAAGTTGCAACTGCACCAATTAAATTCGCATCATTTTTAAATTCACATGTTTTAATGATAGGTTTAAAATCAATAATCTCTTGTTCTTCAAACATCTCTAACACTCGTCGATTAATCTCTTCAAGTAACCCAGGCTTAGCCGAGACACCTCCACCAATCACAATGCACTCTGGGTCCATTGTAAATTGTAAACTGAAAACACCACGTGCCACGTAATTGTAGAATTTTTCAACTTCTTCTGCTGCAACTTTATCTCCCTCAGTTGCAAAACGAAAAACGTCCTTACCTGAATAAGTCCCTTTTTCTACATTATTACGCAAACAATAACGATCGGCCATTTTAACAGCTGTACCAACTTTGCTAAATGTTTGGTCGCCATCAATATAAATCAGACCAAATTCTCCTCCATATAGATGAGCGCCCTTTTCAACTTTACCATCTTTGATAACAGCACCGCCAACACCTGTTCCAAGCACTAGAAACAAAACATCTTTATAATCGCGAGCGGCCCCTTTCCAAACTTCCGCTATCCCAGCCGAGTTTGCATCGTTTTCAAAAGAAACAGGTACGCCAAAATATGTTTCTAATTCCGCTTGGATTGGAAAATGATGAATATATGGAATCGCACTAATCCCTTCAATCACTCCTTTTGCGCTATTAACCGCTCCTGGAGCACTGATCGCAACTCCTTCAAGTTCTTCCTCTACAAAACCATCCTTTACCGCTTTCATTTGCGTTTTAAGATCATTCCATGTCTTTGGTGTAGGGAACTGTTCTTGACGCTCTAGAGCATCATTTTTCCACAATCCAAACTTAATCGCTGAGCCACCCCAGTCAAAAACTAAAACTGACATTCATATCCCTCACTTCATTATAATCTTTCATTACTGAGTATACCTTGGTTATAATCTTTTTTCTAGAATAACTTGATGTTTTAATAATTGGCCCTCTTCATAAATCGGTTCTGGATAGTGATCAATAAAATAATTCTCAACAACCTCTACCACTTCAAACCCTATACTTTTATAAAGCCCTAAAGCTGGACCTGATATATCACCTGTCTTAATAATAATCCGACTTACTGGGGCTTGGTTCTTAACTTGCAATAAAACATAACTAAGTAATTGACGACCAATGCCTCGTCCTTGAAACTGCTCCGCAACTGCAAGATTCATAATTTCAAAAAGATGATCGGCTTGTTTCTGTACTACTACAACTCCTAATACTTTCTCTTGATCTTGATAAACGGAAACGTACGACGTACTAACATAGTGTTCAACTTTTTTCTATCAGGGTCTGCTAATAAAAGCAACTCCCATGGAAAATCACTCGTGCTTGTGAGAGCAGTGATAGTCATTTTTAACTCTCCTATCATATGGACCATGATACTCCTGATCCTGATTTTTTCGTAAACTAAACTTCAAGGGAACATAATCAATCCCTCCACGCACAAAAGGATGACAACGCAAAATTCTTCCTACCCCCATGATCAATCCTTTAAAAGCGCCATGGGTACCAACTGCATCTACCATATATTGCGAACAGGTTGGATGATACCGACAACGCCGAGGTAGCCCCGGAGAAATATATTTTTGATAGAGCCTAACAAAACCGATTATCAACTTTTTCACCGACCATCCTCCTTATACTCGCATTTTTCTAATAAACAGACAAATGAGGGTGAAACAAAAGTAACTTTCACTTCTGCCTCACCCTCTAACAATCAACTATACAGTGGTACAAAAGCCCTACTGACTGTTTCGACATCATCACATTCTAAGAAAAACCATAATTTACTTCTAACACAAAGTATGATATCTCTAACTCATTACTTATTTCTCAGAATGCGCCTCTTATCCAAACCTCTTCATTGGCTATTCAAAAAAGTCGGTAATATGTGTCCACGTTTCTTCTTTAAAAACATCCTTTGGTTTGCCGTCACCAATCACACCATAGCCAATCATCGTACCAGCTACAAACAAGCCAATTATTAAAGCAATGACTAAGATAATCTTAACCAATTGTTTTAAGACATATTTTGTCGATGTTCCCATGAACAGATCTCCCTTTTTGCTAATATATCAGGCTGACATTAAAGACGAAGAAATATACTTCTTTTATTTCCATAAATCATAATAGCTAGCCTAACGCTTAATTAATTATACTTTTTCTTTACTTGATGCTTCTTTCGCTACTAAAACAGCACCTGTACTGTCATAACGTTCAATTTTAGCTCCTAAACTCTTCAACTTCTCATGGAAGTTATAATAGCCTCGGTCCAAATATTCCAAATGGGTAACTTTAGTTTGATCCTCAGCCACAAGTCCAACTAATACTAAAGCCGCTGCTGCTCTTAAATCAGTTGCTGCAACCTCTGCTCCGTGTAAAGTTGAACGACTGTATATATAGGCAACATTATTATCGATTTTGAAATCAGCCCCCATTTTAGCCATTTCAACCAAATGTTGGTAACGATTTTCAAAGACCGTTTCAGTTACCACGCTAGTTCCCTCTGCAACGGTTTGCAACGCACTCATCTGTGCTTGCATATCTGTTGGAAAACCAGGATGAGGCAACGTTTTAATATCTGTTGATTTCAACGTTTTAGGTCCAATAACACGAATGCCATCACCCTCATCAATAACCTCAACACCCATTTCACGCAATTTGGACACCAATGGCCCATTATGTTCAATCATAGCTTCTTCAATATAAATATCTCCAGCTGTCATTGCAGCAGCTACCATGAAAGTTCCCGCTTCAATTCGGTCTTGAACAATTCGATGAGAAACAGCAACTAAACGCTCTACACCTTCGATTTTCATTGTTTCAGTACCTGCACCACTGATTTTTGCGCCCATCTTATTTAAAACATTAGCCAAATCAACAATTTCAGGTTCTCTAGCCACATTCTCGATAGTCGTTATTCCCTTTGCACGAACCGCTGCCATCATAATATTTTGCGTAGCTCCTACGCTTGGGAAATCCAAATAAATCCGAGCACCTTTCAAGCCATTTTCAGCATGAGCTTCGATATAGCCATCTTCTTGCTTAATTGTTGCTCCTAGAGCTTGAAATCCTTTTAAATGTAAATCAATTGGACGTGATCCAATGGCACAACCACCAGGCATTGCAACTCTAGCGTGATTATTTCGTGCTAAAAGTGGTCCCATTACAACAATAGACGCTCTCATTTGACTCACATATTCATACGGCGCCTCATCCAACAATGGCCGGCTAGCATCAATCGTCATTGTATTTGTATTTTCAGAAAAATTAATATCAGTATTTAAATGTTTAATTACTTCTTTCATCATAAAAACATCGGATAAGATCGGGACATTTTCTAATGTAGTTATTCCCTCTTCTGCCAATAAGCTAGCTGCTAAAATAGGTAAGACTGCATTTTTTGCACCCTCAATCTTGACATTTCCTTTTAGCTGATTGCCGCCTTGAACAATAATATGATCCATCGTGTTCCCCCCAAGATAATTTCAAAACAAACTCCGATTAGTATAACACACCTTGCGTATCATTTATAGTAAAATCACTATTTCTTAATAATAGTAATTTAACCTTGTCCAATAGTTAACACAAAGTTGCGAACTAACGTCATGCATTCTAAGAAAAATGAACTGGCCATAAAACCAATTGCAAAAGAAATCAATAAGAAAAACATGCGTACTCGGGTAGTGTCTGCTCGTTTAAAGAAGGACTCTGTACGCAATGACTGCATTGCCCAAAAAGTTAGATACACAAAAGCAAAGTGACTAACCAATCTGACTAACGCATCAATTCCATATACCTGCATAAAAGGGTCCATCCTCTCGATAATATTTTAAACTGTTTATAGTTTAGCATAGTTGCTAAGAAAAAAAAAGGAAGAGTACTCAAATACTCCCCCTTTTTCCGCTAAGTTACAACGTTTTACTATTAAGATACTTTAAACGAACTAACCTCTCAAACTGTTTTGATTAAAAAATGCAGATGAGATAAAATCAATCTCATCTGCATCTAATCGTTTACTTACGCGAGACATTAATCCGATTAATCGCACGAGACAAAGCAACCTCAGCTCGACGCAACTGATCAATATCATGTTCTTTTTTAGCTTCTTCAATTATCTCTTCTGCTCGTTGTTTCGCCCGCTCAGCACGAGACACATCAATATCACTTGATTTTTCCGCGCTATCAGCAATAATAGTCAATACATTATCCCGTACTTCCATAATACCACCATTAATAGCAACGATGTCTTGTTCCTTACTCTCACGGCTATTTTTTATGCGAACTTCATCAATTGATAACGGAACAATAATTGGCGCATGGTTAGGTAAAATCCCCAACTCACCATCAATCGTTCGAACCACAACTAACTGAGCCTCAGGATTTTCATAGCTAAGACCATCTGGAGTCACTATCTCTACTTTTAAGTGAGCCATAGTTCTACCTCCATTCCTAATAGCCTAATGTTTTGGCTTTTTCAACTACTTCTTCGATACTTCCAACACTACGAAATGCTTCTTCTGGAAGATCATCATACTTACCAGCAAGTATTTCTTTAAATCCTCTAACAGTTTCTTTAACAGGTACATATGACCCTTTTTGACCAGTAAACTGTTCAGCAACGTGGAAATTTTGTGATAAGAAAAATTGAATACGACGAGCGCGCCCTACTAATATTTTTTCTTCATCAGATAACTCATCCATCCCCAAAATTGCAATAATATCTTGTAATTCACGGTAACGTTGTAAGATATGTTGAACTTCTGTTGCAGCCTTATAATGCTCTTCTCCAACAATCTCAGGTGCTAGCGCACTTGAAGTGGACGCTAACGGATCAACCGCAGGATATATCCCCATTTCTGTTAAACGACGTTCTAAGTTTGTCGTCGCATCTAAATGGGCAAAAGCAGTAGCTGGAGCCGGATCTGTATAATCATCTGCTGGTACATAGATAGCTTGAATTGATGTAATTGAACCTTTTTGAGTTGACGTAATACGTTCTTGTAATTGCCCCATTTCAGTTGCAAGTGTTGGTTGATAACCCACGGCTGACGGCATTCGGCCTAACAATGCTGATACTTCTGATCCAGCTTGAGTGAAGCGGAAAATATTATCAATAAATAATAATACATCCTGTCCTTCTACATCACGGAAATATTCCGCAATCGTCAACCCCGTCAAAGCAACACGCATCCGCGCACCTGGTGGTTCATTCATTTGACCAAAGACCATAGCAGTCTTTTCAATAACACCAGATTCTTTCATCTCATAATAAAGGTCATTTCCTTCACGAGTTCGTTCGCCAACACCCGTAAACACAGAAATTCCTCCATGCTCTTGCGCAATATTATTAATTAATTCCTGGATAAGAACGGTCTTGCCAACACCGGCACCACCGAATAATCCAACTTTCCCACCTTTTAGATAAGGAGCCAATAAATCAATTACTTTAATCCCTGTTTCTAAAAGTTCTGAACTAGTTGCTAGTTCAGAAAAAGTAGGAGCTTTTTTATGAATACTACTTTTTTCAACATCATCGCTAAATGGTTTTTCCAAATCAATTGTTTCACCCAAAACGTTAAAGACACGACCAAGCGTTTCTTTACCGACTGGAACAGAAATTGAAGCACCTGTATCAAGTACTTCCATCCCTCTTTGTAAGCCATCAGTTGATTCCATGGCGATTGAGCGAATAACACCATCACCCAATTCAAGAGCGACCTCTAAGACAACCTTTTGTTTTGAATTTGCTTTATAGACAATTAACGAATTGTTAATGTCTGGTAAGGATTGATCTAATGGAAACTCCACGTCGACAACGGGACCGATTACTTGAACAATCTTGCCTGAATTCATTCCACATTTCCTCCCGTCACTACTCTAATGCCGCCGCTCCGCCAACAATCTCCGTAATTTCTTGGGTAATCGCCGTTTGGCGGGCTCGGTTATATGAAATAGTTAAATCGTCAATAATATTTTTTGCATTATCTGTTGCACTCTTCATCGCTGTCATACGAGCGGCATGTTCAGCCGTTTTAGCATCTAAAATTGCCCCATAAATCAGACTTTCTGCATACTGAGGTAACAATTTATCAAGAATCGCTTCTTCACTCGGCTCAAGTATATACTCAAGCTCATAGTCTTTTACCTCGCCAGCATCTAAATCCGAAATTGGCAACATTTTTTCAGCCCTAAATTGAGAAGCTAACGAATTAATATGGTGATTATAGCACACATACAACTCATCAAAAACCTCGTTTTCATACATTTGAACGGCAGCTTTCACAATTTTTCGGACTTCTTCAAAGGTTGGATGGTCGCTTAATCCACGCAATTCATATGCCATGTTCATCCCACGACTTTTAAAAAATTCTGCACCGGCACTCCCGATAGCCATCATTACATACTCTTGATCGCTATCATGATCCTCAGCTAACATATTCAAAGTTTGTTTGATAACCGAGCTGTTATAACCACCAGCTAAGCCTTTATCAGCCGTAATCACGATATAGCCCGTTTTCTTGATAGGTCGTGATACTAACATGCTGTGATAATCATCAGGATTAACATCTTCAAATAAATCAATCTCAGCATCTCCTTCAATGTATTCAAGTTGAGTTGCTGCCAAATGAGTGACAATCTCCCGAACCTTTGTTGAATACTTTTGAAAATTTCGTGAAGAAGCTTCAGATTTATTGAGCTTTGAACCTGAGACCATCTGCATAGCACTCGTAATTTGGCTGGTTTTTTTTGTCGAGGTGATTTTTCGTTTAATTTCAATTAATGATTCAGCCACACAACTTCACCATCCTTCTATGCGTCAGCTTGACCCTCAGCTACCTTACTTGTTGCAAGAAACATCCCCTGATACTCACTAATGGCTGCATCAAGATCCTTAGACTCCGGTAAGTTCTTAGTTTCACGTATATGAGCAAATAAATCAGGATAATTATCATCAATAAAATCAAATAATTCCTTCTCAAAACGTAAGATATCATCTACAGGTATGCTATCTAAAAACCCATGAGTTAAGGCATAAAGAATCGTTACTTGCTTTTCAACAGCTAAAGGACTATGGATATCTTGCTTCAAGATTTCAACTGTCCGACGACCACGGTTTAATTTTGCTTGAGTCGCCGCATCTAAATCAGAACCAAACTGCGTAAAAGCTTCTAACTCACGGTAACTAGCTAAATCAAGACGTAAAGTCCCAGCTACCTTTTTCATCGCTTTAATTTGAGCAGAGCCACCAACCCGAGATACTGATAAACCAGCATCCACAGCGGGCCGAACGCCTGAATAGAATAAATCATTTTGGAGATAAATTTGACCATCTGTTATCGAAATAACATTCGTCGGAATATAGGCGGAAATATCTCCTGCTTGTGTTTCAACGAAAGGTAAAGCAGTCATAGAACCGCCACCTAAATCATCACTTAACTTTGCTGCTCGCTCTAATAAACGAGAATGCAAATAGAAAACATCTCCTGGATAAGCTTCCCGACCTGGTGGACGACGTAATAGTAACGATAACTCCCGATAAGCTGCCGCTTGTTTCGATAAATCATCATAAACAACTAATACGTGTTTCCCTTGATACATAAACTCTTCACCAAGAGCCGCTCCCGCATAAGGGGCAATGTAAAGAAGGGGGGCCGGTTGTGACGCACTAGCTGTTACAACAATCGTGTAATCCATGGCGCCAAACCGTTTCAGCGTTTCAACTTGCGCTCTAACGGTTGATTCTTTTTGACCAATTGCAACATAAATACAGATCATATCTTGACCCTTTTGATTAATAATTGTGTCAATAGCTATCGTTGTCTTCCCAGTTTTACGGTCTCCAATAATTAATTCACGTTGACCACGCCCAACTGGAACTAAAGCATCGATTGCTTTAAGACCTGTTTGCAATGGCTCATCAACTGATTGACGTTGCATAACACCAGGAGCAGTTGCTTCAATCGGGCGAGTTTTAGTCGTTTTAATTTCACCGAGTCCATCAACTGGCAATCCAAGGGGGTTAATAACCCGTCCAATCATTGCATCTCCGACTGGTATTTCCATAATCCGACCTGTACGCTTAACTTTATCGCCTTCACGAATGGTCTCAAAATCGCCCAAAATAATAATCCCAACATCATTTGATTCTAGGTTTTGAGCCATACCGAATGAGCCATTTGAAAATTCTAATAGTTCGCCACTCATAGCGTTCTCTAAACCGTAGGCACGAGCGATTCCGTCACCAACATACGTAACGACACCAACTTCATCTACAGCTAAAGCATCCGCATAATTAGCGATCTGTTGTTTAATGAGCGCACTAATTTCTTTTGCTTTTATGCTCACTGATTTTCACCTCTTTTTTCTCATTTACCTTAATTACTTTAATAGCTCCTTGTGCATCGCATCTAATTGCTTTCTAACACTATTATCAATTACTTTGTGATTGGCACTCACTATTAACCCACCTAAAATATCAGGATCAATCTTTTTCCTTAATTTTACCTTTTTATAGTCATAACGCTTGGCAACTTCTTCTTCGATGCGCTTACCCTGTTCGTCTGTTAATTCAATAGCCGAAGTCACCTCAGCCACCAAAATTCCTTTGTTATCATAATAAAAGTGTTCAAATTCGTCGATAATCTGCGGAATTTCCTCCATCCGACCATACTCATAAATAACCCGCAAAAACTTGGAAACAGTCTCGCCAAAATCCTTATCAAGCTCATGCAAAATATCGACTTTTTCGAAGGGCTCTAAACGATCATCACTTAAAATACGACCAAGTTCAGGTACTTCTTCATAAATCTCGCGTAAGGCTACTAATTCTTGATGAATCTCGTCCAAATGATGCTCTTCCTTTGACGTATCATACAGAACTTTACCGTAACGACGATCAATCGTTAAATTCTCAGTCTTCATTTTGCAATCCCAGCCCTTCAATATAAGAATTAATTAATTCAGTATGAGTCTCTTTATTTAATTCTTTCTTCAATATCTTAGTGGCTACTTGAATGGATAAATCTGCAACTTCGCGACGTGCAGACTCAATTAGTTGTTCTCTTTCTATCGCAATATCTTTATGTGCTTTATCACGATAATTTTGTGCTTCACGTCTAGCATCTGCCACAATTGTGTCAGCGCTATGTTCCGCATTTTCTTTTGCGCGTTTAATAATAGCAGCCGCTTCTGCCTTTGCATTATTTAACTCGTCTTCGCTTTTCTTAGCAAATTCATCTGCTTCTAGCTTTGCTTGTTCAGCCCCATCAATTTCATTCGCGATTTTTGTTGCTCGGTCATCGAGCATCTTTGTAATCGGCCCCCATGCAAACTTTTTTATTAGTAGCATCAGGAGTAAAAAAGACAAACTTACAAAAAGCATAGTTGTAAAAGTAGTGGTTGGAACACTACCTACGACTAAATGGTTGATCATAATCGCTCGCACTTCCTCTCTCACTTATATAGAAAGAAAGCAGAGACGGTTGTCCGATAATTCGGCGTCCTGCCTTCGTCTTTAATTTCCTAAGAATACTAATAATAACGCTACAACAATCCCTAAAATTGGCACAGCTTCAATTAAACCAGCACCGATAAACATTGTACTTCTTAATTCACCAGACATTTCTGGTTGACGCGCCATACATTCTAGTGTTTTAGAAATAACTTTACCATTACCATAAGCGGCCGCGATTGCTGACCCAAAAACTGCGATAGATGCTGCGATGTAATTCATAATAAATTTCCTCCTAAAAATAATCATATATTATTTTTTAATATGTGTGCTGTTAGTGCTCTGCTACTACTTTATGAGAGAGATACACCATTGATAATGTGACAAAAATAAAGGCTTGAATTGCACCAATAAAGATTGAGAATCCGATCCAAATCATTTGTAGCGGTAGCGACGGAATAAATGTAAGGATTCCTTTACTACTTGCAAGATTAGATATTAACGTTAAAAGTACTTCCCCAGCGTAAATATTCCCGTAAAGACGAAGGCCCAATGTGAGCACGTTAGTAAATTCTTCCATCAATTTGATTGGCATTAAAAATTTAGCTGGCTCTGCAAAACTATTGTGAAAATACTGTTTAATACCAAATTTTTTCATACCGAAATAATTCGTTAACAAAATCACGATAGCTGCAAGTGTTAATGTCACAAGCGGATCTGCTGTCGGACTCTTCCAATAAACAATTTCTTCTCCCTGAGGGTTATGCATACCAATTTTTGTCACTAACCCCAGAATGTTGGAAACTAAAATAAATAGAAATAAAGTAAACGCTAATAAATGATAGTTATTAACTTCCTTACTTGGTAAGTTATCAGATAATATCTTACGCACAAAGTCGACAACCATTTCTAAGAAATTTTGTTTCCCCGTTGGCTTCAATTGGAGATTTCGAGAACAAAAATAGACGACGCCGAAAATAATTGCACAAGTCAGCAAAATCATCAAACATACTGTTACATCGACATCCAATCCCGAGCCAAACACATCTCTAACAATCCAGGATGATTCTTCCATATTACTTCACCTCTTTTCCAAAGAGAAGATTATAAAAATAACAAAGATGAATAGTAGAAAAACAAGTATAAGTTTTTCCTTATCGCACTATTACTTTTTGCTATTCAACATTGCTTATGATACCACCATTTTGATTAAAAGACAAAGCTTTTCATGAAAATCAGTCATTTTTCATTCACAATATTTTAAAACAATTCTTTGTTACATTTTCTTACTCAATCTCCTTAGGATTTACATATTTTATTCATTACAACAATTACTTATCCCTAACCTTATGTGTTCATTTCTCCTCTCGCATAAAAGTCACCTACGCTTCTATCGTATCAAATATTCATCGCTTTTAAAAGAAATATGTGAGGTAAATTCACTAAAACTTGCGAAATCTGTGCCTAAAAAACAATAGAACATCAAATCTTCGCTTTTGTTCAATAACTTTACATATATTTCTTAAAAAAATAAGAGGCTCAGTAAGGTGCTTAACTCCTTTAGTTTACCATTAAATCAACTAGCAGGATAATTTTAGGCTTAAAAAAAAGAGCCAAGATATCCCTTGACTCTCTTAAACACATATTGAATAAAATGATTACTGTTAAAACAATCACTACTCATAGACTAATAACGATTCTTTAATGTTCGATCAATTTCTCGATTAATGTCTTTTCGTTTTAAATCTTCTCGCTTATCATATTGTTTCTTACCTTTGGCTATGCCTATTAGAACCTTAGCAAAACCATTTTTGATATAGAGTTTTAACGGAACTAACGTAATCCCTGGATTCTTAGTTTCACCAATTAAACGATCAATTTGCTTCCTATGCATCAGCAACTTACGTGTTCGTAGTGGATCATGATTAAATAAATTCCCTTGCTCGTAAGGACTAATATGAACATTTAACAAGTAAACTTCTCCGTTGCGCACTCGTGCAAATCCATCTTTAAGATTAATCCTTGCTGCACGAATCGCTTTAATTTCTGTTCCTTTGAGTACAATTCCCGCCTCAATTGTATCAATAACTGTAAAATCATGACGCGCTTTACGATTCTGAGCAATCAGTTGACCTTCACCTTTTGGCATTTTGCCACCTCCAAATTGAACAGCTAGATGCCAACTTAAACAGCCAGCTTATCTGCCCTTCTTTTTCTTTCCTTTTTTCTTCTTAGCTACTTCCTTATAAAATGGTTTTTTACCAGTTGCTTTTTTCTTACCAGACTTATGTTTTGAACGATAGTCTTGCGCATTTCCACGACCATCATTCTTTTTAGATTGACGCCCCTTACTTTCCACTGATTTTGGTTGACGACGGCCGCGTTGTTGCTTTGGCAAACTAATCTTATCCTTATCACTAACAGCTTCTATTGAGACCAATTCAAAATCAATCTCTCTTGTTGTTGGATCAGCTTTAGTTACCTTAATAACCACTTTTTGTCCAATCCGATAGGTGACGCCCGTTCTTTCGCCAACCAAAGCTAGATGACTCTCAATATAATGGAAATAATCGTCCAATTTATTAATGTGTATTAGCCCTTCCACCGTATTTGGTAATTCAATAAACATACCAAACTTCGTAATTGAGCTAATAACGCCCGGAAACTCTTCACCAATTTTGTCTTGCATGAATTCAGCCTTTTTAAGGCTATCCGTGTCTCGCTCTGCTTCAACAGCTCGCCGCTCCATCTGTGAACTATGAACAGCGATATCAGGTAAATGTTCTTGCCATTTTTCTTTTGTCGCTTCCTTAACCGGGTGTACAGTATATGCTTTAATCAAACGATGAACAATCAAATCTGGATAACGACGAATAGGTGAAGTAAAGTGAGTATAGTCCTCGGCAGCTAAACCGTAGTGCCCGACTGGATCCTCACTATATCGAGCTTGTTGCATGCTTCTTAACAACATTTTATTGATAACAGGCTCTTCCGGCTTTCCCTTAACCTGTTCTAACACCCGTTGTAAATCTTTTGGCGTAATATCTTCCTTTGTTCCCTTTATAATAATACCAAAACTTGTCGCAAATTCAAAGAAGCGCTGCATCTTATCTTCTTTCGGTTGTTCATGGATTCGGTAAATAAATGGGAGCTTAGCTCGCGTATAATGTCTAGCAATCGTCTCATTTGCAATCAACATAAAAGACTCAATTAAACGTTCGCCAACACCACGACTTCTCAAAACGATTTCTTCTGGATGCCCCACTTCATCAACAACTATACTAGCTTCTCGATCTTCAAACGAGATCGCTCCGCGCTCTAAGCGCATCGTTTCCAACACCTTGTGTAGTTCTCCCATCTCTTGAAACATGGGGACAAGCTCTTTATAGCGGGCGATGGTCTCTAAATTTTCCTCTTCGAGAATCTCATTAACTGCTGTATAAGTCATTCGTTCAGTGGTTTGAATCACACTTTCAAAAATGTCATAACTCACAACATGACCCAAGTCATCGATCTCCATTTCACAACTCATTGCTAAACGAGGAACATGCGGATTTAACGAGCATATCCCATTAGAAAGTCGGTGAGGAATCATCGGAATCACCCTATCAGTTAAATACACACTGGTGGCTCGTTCATAAGCCTCGATATCCATCGGACTCCCTTCCGTTACATAGTGAGAGACATCCGCAATATGAACCCCTAAAAAATAATGACCATTCTCTAACTTTTTAACAGTTACAGCATCATCTAAATCTTTAGCGTCAGCTCCATCGATCGTTACAATTACTTGATCACGTAAATCACGACGCTCACTTATTTCCTCAGAAGTAATTTCATCAGGCACCTGTTCAGCATGAGCTAAGACATCATCCGGAAACTTTGTTGGAATACCGTGCTGCAAAACAATAGACATAATATCCATACCGGGATCATTTTTATGACCAACGGTTTGCTTAATCAGACCTTCCAAAGCTTTTGTATAACCCGGTTCAGGGTAATGAGTAACTTCAACCACACAAATCGTACCATCAACCGGCTGAATCCCCTCAGCAGCAATGTAAATTTTATAAGTATTTAGCTTTTTATCTTGTGGAACAACATATCCGTAAAGATCACTTTGTTGACGCTCTTCTTCATCATAAGCCACAAATTCTCCAACAACCTGAGTCATAGAACGTGTCACAATTTCTACGACTTTCCCTTCAGCAGTTTTCCCCTCTAGATGATTAGCTGGCGTCATAATACTGATAGCTACTACATCTCCATTTAGCGCAAAATTGGTGTTTTCCTTTGCCACATAAACATCAGCCTCTTCTGGATCAATCGTAACAAAACCAAAACCACGCTCATTTGCTCTAAAAGTACCTTCTATTAATACATCCTTTATCGGAAGTTTAATCTTCCCTTTTTGGGTAAACGTAACCAACTTTTCTCTTTCCATACTTGCGATCGTTTGAACCAGTAGTTTAAAATCTTCACCACTAGTTAGATCCAAACCTTCACCAATTTGTTCCATGGAAAAGCTCTTTTTAGAACTGCCTTCCATGTAACCTATTATTTTATCTTTAATTGTTTCTTTCATTCGTTCTCCTTTTTTACACTTTTTCAACCCAGAGCGAACCCCCTGAGTTTCATGACAATCAAAAAACGGTCTTCCTTATCCTATTAATTCCAAGGTAATTTTTCTATGTAAGCTAAGACATCCTTTTGCATCTGCTGACGTGCTGGTCCGACAGTAATCACATGACCACTATCAGAATACCATTTGACTTCTGAACTAGAGTTAATTAGAGCCTTGTCCATGATATAAACATCTGCTGGATCAATCATCTTATCTTGCCCTGCCTGCACAAGCAAAGTCGGTTGCGTGATTTTTTCTAACTGATCAAAAACAAGCGTTGTAAAGTCTTTAATTTCAGCTAACTGTTGAAGTAATAGCGTATCAATGTCAGCTAATCGTTGACTAATTTCTTGAGCATCATCAGTTGATTGTGAAATCAACTGCTTAGCAAATAGCTTAAATGAGGGCACTATATTTGTCGTTGAATTTGGCACAATAGGAGAGCAAAACGACCCGCCACCAATAATTAATTCCCGATAGCTCTCTAGCGATCTAATGGCAAAAATACCACCTAAAGATAAACCAAAGACAGCTAATTGAGTGCATCCCTGTTCTCTCATAAAATCAATACTGCTGATCATATCTTCTTGCCACTTATCTGGCCCAGCCGCCAAAATATCTTCTGGTCGTTTAGTTCCATGTCCAGCAAATAAAGGCAGTAACACCGAATACCCTTCATTGTTTAAATAACGACCCAACGATCGAACATCATTTGGGCTTCCCGTATAAGCATGAAATAAAATAATTCCCTTTGAATTCCCTTTAAAAAAAGTTGTTTCTGGTAATACATCCTTTATCATCATAAGTTCCCCTCCGAATTGTCACAATTTAATTAGTCCTTGTCGTTTGTTTGGCTACCATTATTATACCTAAAAAAGCCTCCTGTTTTATGTACAGGAGGCTTTTTTCTCTTACTTAGATGATAAAAAGGCTAAAATTAAGGCAACAATGCCCCAGCTAACGCCTAAAACAGCGGTAAGTTTTTGCATGACTGCTTCAAAACCACGAGCTTTTTGTTTACCAAATAATTGGTCCGCTCCACCTGTAAACGCACTAGCAGCACTATTTTGCTTGCTTGGTTGCATCATTACAGCAATTATAATTAAAATTGAAATAACAATCATGAGACCTAAGAAAAAATTATACACAGGGTGACTCCTCCTTGCTCTTTACTAATTGACATCTTCATAAGTTTATCATAAATAATTTTAGAATACTAGTTTTTATGATGATTTTTGTCCACTCTATTTTTGAACGAACAGAAGACATACTCAATACTTATCAATCCACATTACTTTTTTAACTGACATTTTATAAAACATAAATAGCCCTCTTATTTCGGCTTATTTTCATTTGTCACAAAATCTGTAAATATCACAAATACCTTCTCTGCTAAGACTAAGTTTTTTAACGTTTTAGTCCAAAAATAGCTTTTTACCTGATCAGACTCGACCAAAACCATAAGTCTCGAAGTCAAAAAAATAGGTGCTATATCTTTAGCCGCATATAGTTTGTTTGGCCACTGACGATTAGGATGACTAAAGTACTCCGTCACACTTGCCAACTGCTCACTCGCAGATAACTGCCCCGCCACTGTCCACCAATTTGTCACCGCGACAATGCCATTTCTAATATGAGACACTTGAAATAAACAAAACTGGGACACTTGTTTAATACCCAAATAGTCACAATTGGACTCTAAAAATGGTGGCAAAGGGTCTCGATTAAACTGCTTTTGTAATAACCCAATCAAAAGTTGAAGCTCCTGAGCGCGTTCAAAGTTTTGTTGGTGACTCAATCGATCTCGCTCTTTCACTAGGAACTCAATCATCTCAAGCACTGGTAAATGTAAAAAATTTCTAATATTAGTTTTTTGAAACTCATAAATAGCTGAATCAACATTACGATAGCATCCGCCTAAACACATACCAAGATCGACATACAAGCAGGGTCTACCTTTATTCTCTTGACACTTTGACAAAGGAATTTCACGTTCTAAATAATTAAATAGCAATTGAACTAGTTGCTTTGAACCGTAGGGACCAAAACATTCAGATTCACTTGTTGGTGTTTCCGTCAAAAACATTCTTGGGTTCAATTCATTGGTTATTTCCAAATACATGTAAGAACGTTCTTCTTTTAAGGCTCGATTATAATAAGGCTTAAAATGAGCAATCATTAATGCCTCTAAGGCAACAGCCTCATCGTCAGACGCCAAATTAATAATGTCAAAATGACTGACTTCATGCATCAAACGCTGAGTCTTCTCATGCTCAATTTTATTAAAGTAGCTACTCACACGTCGCTTCAAATTTACTGCTTTCCCAATGTAAATAATCTCATGACGCTTATTTCTCATGATATAACACCCTGGTGTAGTGGGTAATCCTAGAGCACGCTCTTTTAAAGTCATAAGATTAGTTCCTTTCAACCGCAAAAATTGCTACTGTTAATTTACCATTTTTTCAGATGCAATTGCAACTATCACTCCTAATCAATAACTATTTATTGTATTTAAACACACATAAAACCATCTCAAAGCTTAGACAATGAGATGGTCATGAACTCCTTGAAACCTACAAAAATCCCGCCTTGATCATTATTTCCTTTGCTTTCTTTAGCTGCTTCTCACTAACTAAAATAATTGGCCCCGTACAACCCATGCCACTTTCGGCATAGATTCTCTCTTGCCATAAACATTTTACTGCATCCTCTAACTCAATAACATCTACACCTGTTATTTCTCCAGTAACAATTTCTTTTGGCGGCATCTCAACCTCTATTATTGCCCTCGATTTAGGTTGTAAGCTTGTACAAATCTCTTTTAATTTAGCTTTTTTGGCTAATCCATATTCACGTTGACTTATACCAGACAAGTCTCCTTGCGCCAATTGATAACTATAAATAAGGGCATTTGCTATAACAGTAGCCCCACTAGCTCTTGAAATAATCAAAACATTATTTCGGTAGCCATCTCCAACCCCCGGCCCATATCCATATCCAGTTGCTTCATAGTTGCCTCCTGTATTAAATGCTGAAAACATCTTCATTAAAATATTCCCAGTTAAACTATCGCAAACCATCACATCAACACTACCCAGTAATAAATCATTCCCTCTCATAATTACGCCACCATCGCTTCGACGACTCTCAGAAAAATTGATTGGATAGCCGTTCTCAGACAAGTCTTTTAACGCTCGTTCAACGCTATGAGCCCCATCCACATTTAAAATCCCTAAAGTTGGTTGTGTAATTCCAGACGCTTTGGCCGCAATAATACCATTAATCGCATTTAGAACCATTGCTTCATTTCGGTTAGAACTAGTCGTTCCAGTTGTTGTTGAAATGAACATTTCCTTTCCTAACGCTGGTGTCACTACTCGACCAACTGTTGAAACACCAATCGGAAACGAATAGTGCAGAGTCACACATCCCTGAATATAACCGCTCGCTAATAGCTCTTCCATTTTAGTATAATTGTCTGCCTCACAGGTTGTAGCAAAAGCCTCCACCCCCACCCAGTTTACTTCTGAACCAATCACGACTATCTCAAATAACTGATGAGATTGAGCCAACACAACAGCTTGATACATGACGTCTTTCCCATGCTCACTCCCATCAATTGTAAGTCCAATTTTGATTTTCGGACCCAACTTTCCGGTTTCCAAAGCCTGAGCCATCTCATTGAAAACATCCTTAATCGTAGTTGTTACTTGATTTGACATATCCTCACCTCTATTCATCAGACAAATTAACTGAAAATTCTCGTAGCGCTTTAGCAACAGCTATTTTAACTTCTGATTTTAAATCAGCTGTATTTTCCTGACCAAGCTCACCACTATTTCGTTCAATAATAATCGACATGCCATCAAAAAGATTGGTCATCCTTCCTAAAAATAAAGAACCCTTTCCAACAATCATCGCTCGATTTTTATCCCCACTTGTTAAATCAGAGACAGCAAAGCCTAAGTAGGGAACACCGCTTGGAATATGACCTTGAGTGGGTGCCCAACCTGGCAATGATTTTTCATTCACAAATCCCTGTAATTGACTGCGTTCCAGTTCTTTTCTAATCACACCGATTGCACCAATCATCTTCAAATTAGCAGCAGGTACATCACCCGCTCCAGCTGGTTTAGTAATATCTGGGTTTTGCATCTCTAAAGAATAGGCATCCACATCACTCACTGTATACCCACCAGCATCTAAAGGTGCCGCCACCAATGCAGTTGTGACAGCCTGAGGACTAGAACCGCTCGACACACTATGACGACCTATTAAATCCGATCGTAATATAGGATGTTCACCATCATTTTCGCTTATCAATGCTGCAAAACCGCCTAAAACATCCTCCAAAATTGGTAGACCTTTCTCTACGTGAGACTTACCATTCATCCCAAGCTTGGCCGTTGCCCCACCAGCCACTATCACCACATTTCTAAACGTTTGGGATCGCACAAGTGACGCTGCGCTGATTAAAGCATGAGTAGGTGCTGCACAAAAACCACGAATATCCGAACCCGTGGCATTAACACAACCTGATAGCTCAGCAATTGACTTAGCAAAATTACCTCCGCCACGCTGATTCATATCTCCACATGCCTCTTCACTACATTCGATCACATAATCAACATCCACCGGATCAATGCCTTGTTGCGACAACAGATGACGTAATGACATAACACCACCGGCTTTCACCACAAGGTTTTCTAACATCACATGGGCATTCAAATTAGGATCTATATCGTGAGCTTTTTGGACACACCCTACCAAATGATAATTGTCATACAGTCCCTCTGCATGATGTTCTGCCACTTGTTCGCTAATCCATTCTTGCGTATGTCCCTCTTTAATTTTTTCAACTTCTTCACTAAATAATGGATGACTAGACAAAGCCTCTTTGACCGTTTTGGCATAATTATCTTCTAAATGAACTAACTCAAAAACATCACAAATATGCAAAACCCCGTAGAATTCCTTTTGAGGCATAATTTCGCCTAGTTTACTATAGCGCTCGCCCTTGATGATTTGCTCATTCCAAGGTTGAGGTATTTTCTTCAATTGACTATAATGCATATTGCCAATATAAGTCTGGTTAGGCGCGTAATTTACAACATCATCATATGATCGCAAATGACTTCTAATCTTTGTTAAATATTCACTAGTTGGATTGACAATCCGCTCAGTTGTTTGAGTCGTTCCATTCTTTTCCACCATGTCAGGTGTATGAACCAAAACATAACTCGCAGCTCTTAATGTTGCGTAATCCATAAGCTTCCTCCTTAATATCTATACATTCAATTATTATTAACGCTCTCACTTAACTTAATTATGACGCTAACTAGCAGAAAAGAGACTGCTCTGAAGTCAGCCATAACCTAACATTCCATAACAGTCTCTTTTACTAATCTAATACGTTGAAAATTCTTTTCGAATGCCAGAAACTTCCTCAATGATTTCATCTACTTCTAAGACCATTTCCATCATGCCAATCTGTTCATCATAAACAGCCGAATCAACAAATTCTTTAAATTCAGGTTCAAATATGTGATAGACAGCTAAACCTAGCTGAACATTTGTCAACGGCCCAGCATAAGTCGGATCGCCATTTGTAACTGTTTCAGCAGCTAGACCAGCCGCCTCATATTCCGCCCCACCTAAAAGAACAACGACATTCTCTGCCCCGTACTTTTCAGTTGCTTCCTTAACTCTTTTTTGGTTTTCCAAGTCCATGGCCCCTGCAGCCGTTCAAACAAAACACTCAGTAGATGAAAATACCACATCTGCTGATGTTCCTTTCAAACATTCTTCGATAGCTAAACCAGGAATACCATCGCGATCACCCATTACAACAATTTTTTTGTTTTCTAATGACATCTGTTTCTTCCTCCATCCTTTTAACAATATTCTTTTATTAATGCTTCCAAACGTTCTTTCGTCACTTCCTCTTTACCCAATTCAGCAACTTTTTCTCCTTTTTGATAAATCGAAATAACTGGTAGTCCCATTACTTTGTGTTTAATACAAAACCGACGAACGCCTTTTTGAGATGTATTAAACTTCGTAAATTTCAATTTATCCCCATAAGTCTCGGCTAAAGCTTTAACTGTTGGCATCAAAGCCAAACAACTTTCACAAGTTTCTCCCCACCAATCAATTAAGACAGGTTGTTCATAATTTGTAATTTCTTCATCAAAATTCTCCAATGTTAGCTCAATCATCTTTTCACCCCTATTTGTTATTTTGCTTCTAAGAATCGTTGAACTGCAAAGGCTGCTGTCGCGCCATCTCCAGTCGCTGTTACTACTTGTCGTAGAAGCTTTGGACGCACATCTCCAGCAGCAAAGACTCCCGATCTATTTGTGGCCATATCTTCAGATGTTTCGACATAGCCCCAATCATTTAACTTCAAATTAGATTTATAGATTGTTGTTCTTGGCTGATACCCAATAAAGACAAAAATTCCAAAAGTTCCGTCCTCTTCATCTGCCACAATCGTCTGCTGTTCATCAGTTCTAGTATTCCTAATAATCATTGATTCCACTAAGCCATCGCCACTAATTTCTTCAACAATTGATTCGTAAATAACTGTAATTTTTCCAGTTTTTTCTGCTTTTTCAATTGCAATCGCATCTGCAGTCAAATAGCTCAAATTTTGAATAATAGTCACTTTCCTTGCAAAATTAGTTAAAAAAGTTGCTTCTTCAACTGCTGAATTACCACCGCCAATTACGAAAACCTCTAGCTCTTCAAAGAAAGCTCCATCACACGTAGCGCAGTAAGATATCCCTTTACCTTGCAGTTCACGCTCACCTCGACAGCCAATTTTACGTGGGACTGCACCGTTTGCTACAATGATTGCTTGTGTTTTATAGACTGATCCATCTTGACATACAACCTGTTTCACTTCTGCCTCAATCTCAATCTCGATTACCTCTTTGCCTACCTCTATATTGGCCCCATACTTCTTCGCCTGCTCTACCATCCGTGCAATTAATTCAGGGCCAGAAGGTTCACCCTCTTTTCCGACAATTGAACCTGGAAAATTCGCAATTTCATGGGTTGACATTATTTGACCACCCAATTTTTCCCGCTCGAGAACTAATGTTTTCAAACGAGCTCGAGAATTATAAAGAGCTGCCGTTAAACCAGCTGGGCCACCTCCAATAATGATTACATCGTATATTTCAGTCATTTTTTCACCTTCCTCACACGTGAGACTCAGCCAACTAATACTCGACTATCGTCCATTCGCTTCGTTATATGTAAATCATCTAAATGTTCTAAAAATATTTTGGCATACTTGCGACTTGTTTGTAACATATCTCGAAACTCTGCCAAAGTCATAGCTTCATTTTTTTGCAAATAATCCTGCACCTGCTTGACTGCCCACCGATAGATTTCCATGTGTATAACTGTTTCCTGATTAAGATAATAAACGCTCTCCCCAATCAATGTTTCCAAAACAGCCGATGCCTCTGGATCATCATCAAGTAATTCTGACAAGCTAGGTGGCATCAAAGCAGCATCTAGCAGCATACGCTCGATTCTCTCTTTTACTTTTAATTGTTCTTTAGTAAATGCCACCCTAAAGTTTGCCAACCTAATTGATGTATGATTCGTTTCAACAAGTCGCTTCTCTTTCAATAATTCAACTATCGCTTCCGCTTCTCGTTGGTGCAAAGCCAAACGCGATCTAAGTTCTTCCAAAGGCATTCCTTGCTGAAGAGGATACAATTGGTGATATTGACTTAGCAGTTCTTGCATCCTTTCTCCAATCTCATTCAATTTCTGAGCACCGATGTAAGTTTGATTAACTTTAATCACTTGTCCTCTTTGAATTAATCCTGACAATTCCTCATTAATTGACATCAGATTACTATTCAGATATTCCGCTAAAATCTTTGCAGTCACAAAACTTGTCACCTTTTTGTTTAAGTAATCTAGCAAGACTGCTCCAGAATCTCCAGTTTCTTTTACTTCCAAACTCTCTAAAATAGAAGAACTGTAGCGTCGATGTTTTACCGCATTAGCTTCTAAAACAACACCACCAGCTATCGTAACCATCGGTGAATAAGACCTTAAAATAAATCGATCTCCTTGTTTAACCGCAATCTGTTCCTCTAAGCGTAATTGTACGAAACCTTCAGCACCTGCCGAAAGTTTTTCTGTCCCTAAAGGCACGACACGAGCCAAAACCTCATTTGTTCCAATGTGCACATGAACTCTGTCCCATAAACCTATTCCACCCTCAGTTGTAGCAAGTATTGATAATTTAACGTCAATCATCCAAGTCGGTTCAACATTATGTTTAACAGTCAAAACATCGCCACGCTTAATCTCAGCCAAGTTAAGTTTACTCAAATTTAGAGCCGTACGCTGACCAGCAAAAGCCTGCTTCTGAGAGGAATCATGAACTTGAATACTTCGAACTTTAGTCCGCTTTCCACTAGGATAAATACTCAGTTCATCGCCAACCTTAATAGAACCATCTAACAATGTACCAGTCACAATCGTGCCATGTCCTTTAACTGAAAAAGTCCGATCAACATTTAGACGTGGGCAACTCTCGTTATGTGTGGCCTTGATGAAGCTAACCTTTTTCTGAATTTCTTGCTTTAGCTCTTCCAAACCAATCCCGATCAGCGCATCTGTTTCGATTATTGGGGCATCCGCCAAAAGAGTTTCCACCAGTCCATTTTGAATATCTTCTAATACAAACTCACGCAACTCTTCATCAACTGTTGCAATTTTAGTTATTGCTACAATAAATGCCTCAATGCCTAATAATGTTAAAATATCGATATGCTCTTTCGTTTGAGCCATAACCCCTTCATTAGCATCTATTACCAACACAACCAAATTGATGCCAGTGACGCCGGCTAACATGTTTTTTACAAAACGTTCATGTCCTGGAACATCAACAATGCCGATACGCTCATCTAGTAAGTCAAGATAAGCAAAACCAAGATTAATCGATACGCCTCTTTCTTTCTCTTCAACTGTTGTATCTGTTTCAATCCCCGTTAACGCCTTAATTAACGTTGTTTTACCATGATCGATATGTCCTGCAGTCCCTATAACAATATTTTTCGTTAACATGCTAGTTTCCTCCTCCGTCGGGCTCAATCAATAACTTTATGAGTAAGAATGTGTCACAAGGGGTAGATAAATTTCATGTAATTATTCAAAAACGGTTTGAGTATCAATGTCGGTTTCTAATGCAACCAACGCTTTCTCAACAATCCCTCGACGTAATTTTTTCTCATCCTCTGAGCTCAAACTCGGATTTCCAAGAGGATGAGGTATAGCAATTGCTGGGACAATTCGGTTCGCTCCAACCGTCAATGAAATTGGTACGACCGTACAAATATGGACGACCGGTAGGCCAGTTTTTTCAATTTCTTTTACCATGGTTGCTCCGCAACGGGTACAGGTTCCTCAGGTTGAGGTTAAAATAACCGCTTGAACACCATCAGAAACTAATTTCTGAGCAAACTCAGCCGCAAAACTTTTGGCATTTGCTACAGATGTCCCATTGCCAGTTGTGGTATAAAACTTATTGTGTAATTCGCCAATACGTCCTTCTTTTTCCAAATCACGCATAACATCCACCGGTAGCACACGATCAGCATCTTGATTGGCGTACATCGGATCATACCCACCATGAGCCGTTTCAGAGGTTTCCTCTGTCAGGTCGGTCATTCCAGCAATACTATACTCACCATATTTTGACGCGCTCGAAGATTCAATATGGTCAGGATTCCCTTTGGGGACTATCCCTCCGGAAGTAACAAGAGCTACTTTAGCATGGGCCATATCCTTAATTGCTTTCCCTGGTTCTACATTGTCAAACTCGGGCATCGGAAATTCGGTCTGATAGGTTTCATTTCGCAATTTTTTTACCAACATATCAACAGCTCTAGCAGCTCCCCGCTCTTCTGCTTCAAAATTTTTACGATGACGAACCACATAGTGATCGGCAAGCGGATCAACTGATTCACCAGCAAGTAACTTCTTCACTAAACTTGCCATTAAGGGCACTGCTTTTCTCATTGCTGCGGCAGATTTACCGACTGACACAATATAAGCATCTTTTTTATACAAATCAACTCCTGGATTTTCCTCGTACATTCCTGTTACAACTGGAATCCCTAATTTTTTATTAACAGCTTTAGCAACTGCTCCGCAAGCTACGCCATACCGACCAGCATTAAACGCAGGTCCCGCAATGACCAAATTAGGCTCAAACGATTGAATCATCTCTAATACTTTACTCTCAGCCTGCTCCATATTTTCGCCAAAATAGCTATCGCCACAGACAACCGTTCCAACGATTTCAATATCAGTTCCCAAGGCACCTGCAAAAGCCATCCCTGGTCCAATAATCTCAGCTTTCTTAAATGGTTCTGTTCCTGCAAATTCTTCACCACCAATCCCAGCATAAAACTGATTGATGTAATGAACGACTCTATATCTAGTCATATTAACCTCCTTATAACTTTTTATATCTCCTAATTCCCTCTAGCCGACATCTTATTAAAGCCTAACTCATTAGTTGCTCCAGTAATTGCTTGAATTTCTACCTCGATACTTCCATCTTCGCGAAGGCTACCATCAAAACCACCAGCAATCACATCCACATAATCATACTGACCAATAAGTCGCTTCATCGGCGGTAAAATTATGGTTTCATTTGCATTACCACCAGTTACCACCGCAGTTGCTAATTTATCAGCATCTGCTAAGGATTGGCTAGCTCCGTCACGACCGGCATACTCGTCGGTCACTATGACCGTTTTAATCCCTTTTTGTTCAATTTTTTTACAATTCATAATCAAATCAGTATCTGGGTTGCCAAAGCCTTCTTGCGTTATAATTACACCATCTAAGCCAAAGTACTCAGCCAGTTTTGCTGTCCAATCACTAGAACGTTCTTTATCAGCCAAATAGACAGTTTCATTGGTTATAATGACCCCAACAAAATTAACTTCTTTTCCATGCTTTTCATATAACTCCTCAATAACTGGATTATTCAAGTGATGATAAGTTGTATTTTTATCACAAGCAGAAACACAATTACCGCTAATAATAGCTCCGTCCATGATTTCTGTTGGATAGAGAAAAGTTGGGACAATATGCTTGGCATCCGTTCCATACACATAACTATCGTGTAATAACCCTTGTGTTTGCAACATATAAACATAACCAACTTTTGGTAAATCTGGATACTGAGCTGCTTGTTCAAATAACGGCAGCGTCTCATAAACCGTTAACTCATCAGGCTCAATCTCTTGTCCTAATTTGCCCAAGTATTCCGCCACTTTCAGGCCTGCAAAACGCGCGGCTTCTTCATAACTATGAGGCTCTAATCCTGCTGCTGGTTCTAATTCAAGACAAATATTAATCAGTTTTGAAAAAGGGGTCTTTTCCGCACCAGGACCTGTCATATCGACAATTCCTTCTTGGAAGCCGACAATTTTCCCTACAGTTGTAACACCACATCCTTTTAACACATGAGTTCTTCCAGATCCTACGATACTCACCTTATTAATGACTCCTGGAAATACCCCACCACTGCCGGAAACTTTGCATCGTGGTTCAATCACATCTTTGACAGGCGTGATTCTGACACTGTCTCCTGGCTTCGCAAGCTCAATCTTACAAGACTTAATCCGTTCATCACTTAGTACCAGATGATTAATTTCTTCTTCATTTAGATAAAGAGTGCCATCAACCACCTTTGCTACTTTCCCAATAACAACATCTTTAATTATAATCTTACCTAGCTCAAGTCTCATTTCTTCACCTCAATTCAGTTTTTTTGTTACCAGTATCCATTCAGTACAATTGAGTTGCAAGTTCACTCCCTTAGTTTATTTATAAATTTGAGACATACTAACATCATTTAACGTATTAGCATTCGCTCAAATGTACTTTCCATTAAATAATAATCAACATACGCAAAATCCTTTAGCACTGTCGTAGACCAATTGGGACGGTGCTTGTTTGAAATAAATAGCTCATAGATTTCTAACGCTTGTTCAATATACTCTAAGCTAGACAAATCAATCTCTTTTCTATCATTTTCACCTAGGATAATTGACTTATAATAGGTTTCATTTGGCTTGATACTACCGCTTAGAGGGTGGGTCAATAACACCATGTGTTGATCTATTACAGCCCTTTTTACTTTGATTAAAATCTCTCCAAGCTCTACTTCATAATAATTGATTAGCAAGGAGGCTCCACAATTTGCAACCATCGGATTATTTGTTATAAGAAACATTGATTTTCTTCACTCCAAATAGAACTATTCTTTCATCCGCAATAGTTGTCCTAAAATAAGCAATATCTCTTACTTTTGGACAGGCATGATGAAAAACATAGTCCTGATAATTTTTTTTAAACTGACTAAAAATTTTGAACAACTTAGAGCTCAACCGCTCATCATTGCTCAGTTGTCACAAATTATTAAAAATTATTAATTGAGTATCTATCACAATGAACACCCTTTCATTTAACAAGTTAAGTATATCACAAATAATAAGGATTGATAGTGAAAATATCTATAATGCCCCCTATTTACTATCTTTCAATCAAGTTCGACCAAACACAAAAGATAGCGTGATCTCGTTATTTTAAAATTACTTTTAACCCCTCATCATTGATTAATCCCAGTAATATCAGCCTTTTTTATAAACTATTTTACAGTTACTATCAAATCCTCTGTTACGTTTTCACTTTCAATCGACGCTTTAATCGATTGACCCTAGCTAATTATTAATTAAAACTTTTCATATAGTGTTCTAAAATCATTTAAAATACATTATTGTTTTTATTTAACGTTATAATAAAGGTCATCTATTTATTACTTTACAGGAATTTCTTCTAAGATAAGGCAGTCAAGCTAGTAGCACATCCTAGCTTGACCGAATTATCATAGACAATCTATAATTTTAATGAGCTAACCAATCCAGCCAGCAATTACACTCGTAACAAGGACAGACGTAATTGTAACAGTAGAAAAACCAGCAATAATCATTTTAGGTAAAATCTGTCCTTCAATTGCGGCTACTTCAGCTTCATTTTCTCCCACACTTTTAGCTGCTTCTTGACTTAAAATCATTGTGCCCGGAAATCCATAGAGCGAGGTTAGACCAACAGCAATCGACATCAGTAGACTGTATCCCAGTAGTTTCCCGGCTATGACTGAAAACAAAATGCTCCCACTAACTCCAACTAAAAATGATAGACTTATGGGAACTATTAATTCGAATAAATCCTGTGGTTGAATCGTTGCTAGCGGACCAAAAATAATAATCAAAATTCCCAACATCATCAACCCATAAGCATCAATTCCAGTCAGAATATTCGCTTTAAGAATTCCTAACGCTCTCAACGTTACACCTAACAATAACGCCACTATAAATGTGTTTAGCACGCCATTAGTTGCGTTATTTATGAAGGTTGAAACTAAAACTATCACCCCAACTACAAAAAGAGTTCCGGCAGTTGTTTGAAACATTTCTGGAAGTTTGCCTTTTTCGTTTACTTGATCTGCTTTTTTCTGAGGTATTTTTAATGTCCCTGCACGATACTCCATTTGCAGGCGTTTCGCCTCTTTTCGCAAAATAAGTGAGGTAAAAGGAAAGCCAATCAGCCCCTGAAGAGCTGAAATCAATACGGGTAACACTGCAACTGAAACCAAACCAACAGCTAAAGCCGCTTCTTGGACAATAATAATTGAAATTGTACCACCACTAACTGCTCCAATAGCCGCAATCGCATAATTTCTACTTTCAAATAACGGGCCTACCAACAGTAAGGCAACGGTAATCCCAATAATCGCAGAAATACCAATCACGACTGTTTTCCACTGTTGCTTAAGCTCGTCCAAACTAATCATCGTTCCAATATGAACAATAATAAAGCCAACAACGGTCGTTCCAAGTGGCAATAAGGATGAGCTAGTTAAGATATCCTCTGGTAAAAATTTTGTCTTAAAGCCAATTAGAAAAATAAGTGACGCAACCAATAATGATGAAATCAAAGAATTCGTTTTTTTAGAAACAAAATCACTAATTGTCCATACCAACATAATAATCGTAAACGCTAAGACTGGATTCATTTTTATCACTCCTAATTTTTAGCTTAATGGCAAATAAGTAAACCCCAACCCATGAACCTCTGAAACATTATAAGCGATCACAAATGACTGATTATCAATTTCATCAATAACCTTTAAAATCGCTGGATACTCTTGATTACTTAATATAATCATCAACATATTCTTTTCGCGACCAGTATAACCACCCTCCACTGAAAAAACAGTAATCCCTCTGTTCATTTGACTAAAAAGCGCTTCTTTGATTTCTTCTACATGATTTTCGCTCATTATCATAACGGCCTTTCGCCTCTTTAATCCAGTCTCAATGTAAGTCATGACAATCGAGGTAATCACTAAAGAAAAGATAGCGAGCAGAAATTCTTCAAATCCGAACACCACAATATTGAATAACACAATCACAGAATCGGTTGCTAATAACCCGATCGACGTACTTAATCCAAAATATTTTTTAAAAATTAAGGGTGGGATAGTAGTTCCCCCACTTGAAGCGCCAATTTTATATAAAATAGCTACACCAGTAGCAAAAATAGCACTTCCGAAAAGAACTGACAATAAGCGATCAGTCGTTACCATTATTTCCGGCACAAGAGCAAGAGAAATTGGTAATAGGATACTCCCAATTACAGTATGAACTAGATAACTTTTACCTAAAAATAAGTAAGTAATAATCAGCATTAACCCATTCAATACCAAGACAACAAGAGCTCTATCTATACCAAAAAATTGTTCAGCCAGAATTCCAATACCGCTGACACCTCCTGCCGCAATATGATGGGGCCCTAAAAACATGTTAATACTAATCCCGATTAACCCAATTGCAAGTGCCACAATTGGCACTTGCTTCACCAAACTTTTCATCCTACTCGCCTCTTTTCTCACAAATTCAGTAAGCGCTTTTAACCAGTTGAACGGCAAGTTCGACTGCTTTTAACAGCTCGTTAATGGGAATAGATTCTTGTAAGGTGTGAATGTTTTCATATCCAATCGACAAATTCACAGCCTTTTTCCCTCTAGCGTTAAAGATATTGGCGTCGCTCCCGCCACCACTCACATCAAAGCGAACCTCGCGTCCAATAGCTTCTATTGCAGATACGGCCATGCCTACTACAGACTCTTCTTTACTGAACCGATAGCCAATTGACTTAATATCCGTTGAATAGTTGATCTTACCACCAAAGTCTCGAGCACTTTCTTCAAATGCTGTCACTATTGCCATCATTTGTTTCGTACAGGCCTCACGAGAAAGCGATCGAACTTCCGCGGTCACTAAAACATTATCGGCAACAATATTTGTTGCGGTTCCACCGTTAATAGTTCCAATATTAGCCGTAGTTTCACTATCCAATCGACCTAAGGCCATTTTAGAAATCGCATTAGCTGCTATTTCAATGGCAGATACACCTTTTTCTGGCTCTAAACCAGCATGAGCTGTTTGCCCAACAATTTCAACTTCTAACCCCATTAATGTCGGGCTAGCCATCGTGATACTGCCGACACGTCCTCCATTATCTAACACAAATCCAAAACTCGATTTCAACTGAGCAACATCAAAAGCAGAAGCACCAACTAATCCGATTTCCTCACCAGGGGTTAATACAAACTCAATTAACCCATGAGGCAATTGCTCTTCCTGAAGTACTTTGATTAGTTCCAACATTACCGCAATTCCCGCTTTATCATCCGCTGCTAAAATGGTTGTCCCATCAGAATAAATGACTTCTTGGCGAATCTCTGGCCTGATTTCCACGCCAGGTGTGACCGTATCTATATGCGCCGAGAAAAAAAGAGGGGAAACCTCTAATGTTCCTTCTAACTGACATAATAAATTATTAGCCCCTAGTCCTGTTTTAGCCATAGAATCATCTTCAATTATCGTCAACCCTAATTGTTCAAATTGCTGTTTTAAATAGGCTTGAAACCTCCCTTCATTTCCTGACTCTGACTCAATCTTAACCAATTCAATAAAAGTCTCCACGACACGTTCCATACCTGTTACAACCTCCTTTTTAAATTAAACTATCTACTCTTTAAAGCCCCAAAAGCAATAAAACAACTAACTCCTTTCTCTCTTATTACCCAAGGGTCAGGTTACCATGTTCTAAGTTAATTTTCTGTTGTTACTTTTTACACATTATGACAAAAAAAGATAAATAAAGCTACTAATTAAACTTGCACAAAAACCAACTTATCTGTTATTTATTGCCATCTCCTTATCACCTATCGTCGCTTATAAAACACAGTAAAAAAATAAAGATAGTCTATAAAAAAATAAAACGATCGTTATTTATTATGACTTTTATCATTAAACAAATTTCCAATATTAGACAAAAAAAACATGAGATTAAAGATGTGTGGCAAGTTCGCGATTGGATAAAAATCTATCAAGAATTTGGTGAAGAGGGTTTGATACGCAAGCGACAAAATGAGGGTTATACTAGTCAATTTAAGCTAGATGCGATAGAGTTATATCAAACAAGTGAGATGTCCTATCGTGAAATGGCCAATAAACTTGGAATGACTAATCCATCACTGATTGCGAACTGGATGCGGAAGTTTCGAGAAGAAGGCATCGAAGGACTCTCTTCAATAAGTCCTAACGAAAAAAGTGGGATAAAAGCAGATTAATTATCTACTTTTATCCCACCCTCTTCGGCTTCATTGTAAAAAGACTCATTAAAGAATTACCTGAGCCGATCATTACGTTTAGCTAATTATTTTCTCACCGTGTCACATGATGCGTGACACTACTTAATTTTTTGTTTACTTGTTAATTATTCAGATTGGAAGATATCTACTCCACACAAGCCCCAGTTCAAGGCGCTATTACTTGGTTATACGAATTAAATTCCTACATCTCATTCATGTAGTTCAACCTTACCACCACTTTTTTGTCACATACCGCGTGACACTACTCCATTTTTTAATAACTTTTAGTTGCTCAAAATCGGAAATATCTATTCCACACAAGCCCCAGTTCAAGGCGCTATTACTCGGTTATACGAATTAAATTCCTACATCTCACTCACGTAGTTCAACCATACCGCCACTTTTTTGTCACATGCCGCGTGACACTACTCCATTTTTTTAATCGCTTTTAATTGCTCAAAATAGGAGACATCTATTCTACACACACTTGTTCAAGTCTCTATACTTGGCTATACGGATTAAATTCCTACATCTCACTCGCATAGCTCAACCATACCACCACTTTTTTTGTCACATGCCGCGTGACACCACTCCATTTTTTTAATCGCTTTTAATTGCTCAAAATGGGAGACATCTATTCTACACACACTTGTTCAAGGCTCTATACTTGGCTATACGGATTAAATTCCTACATCTCACTCACATAGCTCAACCATACCACCACTTTTTTGTCACATGCCGCGTGACACCACTCCATTTTTTTAATTAATTTATACCCAGTTAACTCGCAACACGATTTCAATTTGAGCCTCTCAAATTTATAGGAAAATTGACCACTATCGTTATCCTTCAAAAATAGAAACCCAAAATCATGCGTGATAGTATCATGCATAAAATAACGAAAAATTAATCCAAATTCACTATTACCACTGACTTCAGATTAACTTTTAATCACAAATCATCTATTGCGTGATTTCATCACGCATCGGTAAAAATTGGAAAGTCAATCTGTTATTTAATAACACTTTAGCCAACTATTTCATGTAATTTACTCATTATATCACGCTCACCGCCTAATTGGAAGCGTTTTTCTTGATTATCTCAAATAGAATGGTTTTCGGTAATAATCCTGAGGAGGGCTCTCGATCAGCAGGATAAAGCTCACGATAGACCTCTGTCATTTGTTGAGGATAGCTCATTCCCTTATTGCGAATCTGTTGAAAAGCTTGGGATATCGCCTCTTGGTGTTCCTCATTAAACTCAGCAAAAGCCTGATAGTTCAGGGTTTCATCGGAATCCGTTCCAAAGCATAGGCTATCAACCTCAAGAGTCTGTAACAGCTTTACTCCTCCCTCAGCAAAATAATCAGCCGACTGAACAGCATAAGCAACCGGTAATTCTATTACCAAATCCGCCCCATAATTCAACGCAACTTCCGCACGACGCCATTTATCTAAGATAGCTGGTTCTCCTCGCTGTAAAAAATTCCCACTCATTACTGCCACAACCACATCGGCCTTACTAACCTGACGAGCCTTCGCTAAATGATAAGCATGTCCATTATGAAACGGATTATATTCTGTTATAATGCCACAGCTCTTCATTCAATCTCCCTCCTCTCCAACAAATCAGTCTTATTCTATCCTGTCAATGAAATTAGTAAAGAGCTTGGGACATAAGTCCTAACGAAAAATCCAGATACCAATCAAATTGATTGGCATCTGGATTATTTTTTAGTATTAAAATAAGAACACCTTTGCTAAAATAAAAGTGACTAAACAAATAAACTAACGAGGTGTCCTTATGTTTAAAAATTATACCACAAATCAAGTCATTCTTCCTCTAGATTTTAGTTTTCAGTTAGAAAACAATAATATCGCAGATGCAGGCTACGGAGGAGAAGAAAATTATCAAGCTGTTTTAGAAGAGCATGAGCGAACACCGCTCATCACTTATGCCATGTATCATAAAGAACAAAAGAAAAAATTTAAACAAAACCCGTTCCTTCCCGCAAACTGGCCTTATCAGGAATTAGATGATACGTTTCTTTGTCCTGATGGGCGAAAAGTGATAAGAATCGCGAGATTCAAAAGAACATGAACTGGGAATACTTTAAAGCAACGATACAACAACTCCCGTCAACGAAAAATTGACGTTGAACCAGCTTTCGGCCATTTGAAGGCTTGTTTAGGTTTCACTCGGTTCTCTGTTCGAGGAAAACAGCAGACGCACAATGAAATTGGGTTTGCGCTAATGGCTGTATATTTGAGGAAGTATAGGCTAAGTAAGTGATCAAACAAGACGAATTCTCCCAATAAACTAAAAAACAGAAGACTGAAAATCATTTTTACGATTTTCGGCCTTCTGTTTTATTTATCTTGAGACTAATGTCCCAAGCTCAAAAAGTCCAACTTTTAGGGGTCACTACAAAGCCAACAAAGGCTAATCGCTGCTTTTTTCTATATAAGTTTCGTCGGATTCAACCGATTATCGGGATCAAAAACTTGTTTTATTTCACTCAGATACTTGAGATAAACAGGATTTGTCTCTTTCAAGAAATACTCTTTTTTCAACAATCCAATACCGTGTTCAGCCGAAGGCAACCCTTTCTGATTAGATATATAGTGATAAAGGTCACTTAATAATTGAGCTAAGCGAGTCTCCCACTCTTGTTCTGGCAACTCTCGTCGCATGATGCACGCATGAATGTTCCCGTCGCCTGCATGGCCAAAACAGACAATCGGCAGTTCGTAATGGTCACCTAAAGCTTTCATGAAGCTTATGGTTTCCGTGATCTTATTAATTGGTACGACTACATCTAACGGTTCTTGTTGACTAATCTTTTCAATTGCCGCAACTATGTTACCTCGCAACTGCCAAACTTGATCTGCAAACTGACCAGACAGTGTCAGTTTGTCTAAACCACCATTATTATTAGCAAGCTGAACTGCCTGGTTAATCCGGTCCGTCAGCTCAGTAATCGTCTGACCATCGACCGTTAATAGTAAATAAGCAGAGCCATAACTTAGTGGCAACTGAAATCCAAGGTCTTTTTCACTATACGCAATGCCCTCTTTTTCAAAAAACTCCAATGCTGTCGGCTCAACATGGCTTGAAATTATATCTAGAACCGTTTTGGAAATTGCTTCTAAATTTGCAAAAGAAATTAACATTGATTGACTAACCTTTGGCGGTACTATAACCCGTAATTGAGCCCTTGTAATAATTCCCAATGTTCCCTCTGAACCAATAAAAAGATCTTTTAAATCATAGCCTGAACTGTTCTTTTCAGTGATACTTCCTACTGGTAAAGTTTCTCCACTCAACAAGACTATTTCTAAGCTACGCACATAATTCCGAGTTACTCCGTACTTTACAGCCCTCATTCCACCTGCATTTGTCGCGATTGTTCCCGCAATAGTTGCCTCTTTAGAGCCTGGATCTGGCGGATAAAAATACCCTTTTTCAGCTACATATGATTGAATTTCTGCTAAAGTCACACCAGGTTCCACAGTCAACGTCAGAGTTTCAACATCAAAGTCAATAATCTGGTTCATTTGAGAGAAATCCAACAACACTTCTGAGCGAACAGGTAAAGTAGCACCTGTTAACCCAGTTCCAGCGCCTCTAACAATCAGACTTAAATCAGCAATTTTAGCATATACAACTAAATCAACGACTTCTTCAGTTGTCAGAGGAAAAACCAAAGCGTATGCCTCTCCTTTTCTACCTGTTACTGAATCTACCAAATAGCGATCCGGTATCAACTCAGATTTAATGACACGTTCTTCGCCACAGATCTCAATTAGACGTTTCATTCTATCCCTCCCACGATGTGCCACAAAATAAGTACTTACTTCTTCAAAGCACGTGCAAAAAAATCACCAATCCACTGAATGACCTGCACAATAATGACCAGTAGGATAATAACCACAACTAATACGCCTGTTTCGTAACGGTAATAACCATATTGAATAGCTAAATCGCCTACACCACCAGCACCTATTGTTCCAACCATCGCTGAGTAACCAATCAGACTAATAATAGTCAAAACGATCCCTCTAATTAAACTAGGAAGACTCTCAGGAAAGATGACCTCTTTAAAAATCAAGGACTTACTTGCCCCTGTTGCAATAGCTGCCTCTAAAACTCCGTGATCAACTTCCGCAAAAGCTCCTTCTGCAATTCGAGCAAAAAAAGGTATCGCAGCGATTGTTAATGAGACAGCCCCACCACTTGGTGTGTAAGGGTCACCAGCAATAATGGTTGCTAGAGGAATTAATACCACCATCAAAATCAGAAAAGGTAGAGAGCGAACTGCATTCACAATAAAACTCATCATCGAGTAAAGAACACCCTTTTTCATGAAAAGCGGGTGGCTAGTATAATAGAGTAATAATCCCAACGCACCACCAATTACTAAGGCAATCGCTGTTGCAATCAACACCATTTGCGCTGTTTGTAACAGTGCTTTGGGTAATTCTTGTTGAAGAATCTGCCACGTTTCATTCATTAAACCTTCTCCTTTCCAATGATTTTTAAGGTATCCACTTGTTCACGTATCAAACCAATCGCTCGTTCAATCTCCTCAGGCTCGCCATCAGCATGAATAATAAGTCGCCCAATGGCTTTATTTTGAATGTATTCAATTTTGCCATGAGTAATGCTGAGCAGCACAGGGATTTGGCGAGAAACGTTAGCGATTAGCGGTTCTAATGCATTATCATCCAAATAAGTCAGTTCCAAAAGTACACCTGATGAAAACTTCTGCAACAATTCATTTGGAATAACCAAATTCATATGTCGACCCACCAGCTTCTGTGTAAAAGGGTGTTGAGGCTTACCAAATATTTCAAATGTCTCATTTTGTTCAACTATCTTTCCATCTTGCATAACTGCTACACGATGGAAAAGGCGTTTGGCAACTTCCATTTGATGGGTAATAAAAACAATTGTTAGTCCTAACTGGCAATTAATTTTTTCTAGTAAATTAATAATTTCCTCCGTCGTTTCCACATCTAACGCACTAGTCGCCTCATCGCATAATAAAATCTCTGGGTTATTCGCTAAAGCTCGAGCAATCCCCACCCGCTGCTTTTGCCCCCCTGACAAATTAGCAGGATAATCGTTAATTTTATCACTGAGATCAACTAACGTTAATAGCTCCTTTACGCGCGTTTCTCGTTTTTCCTTAGGGTAATTAGCGGCCTTCAAAGCAAAAAGAATATTCGCTCCAATCGTCTTATTACTAATTAAATTAAAATGCTGAAAAATCATGCCAATTTTTTTTCTCAGGTCACTTAAACTTTTCCCTCGTACTTGAGTCACATCTTGCCCATCAATTAGTATTTGCCCATTCGTTGAAACCTGTAACAAATTCATGGTCCTCACAACCGTACTCTTACCGGCACCACTCAGACCAACAATTCCGAAAATCTCTCCCTTTTCTACTTTTAAAGAGACATCATCCACCGCTGTAATTTGACGTTTTTTTTGCTGGAAGTGAACTGACACATTTCTTAATTCTATTTTACTCATACTTATGCTCCTCTATAATTAAGGCCAACTATTTCCAAGATTCCGGCTGATCAAAATCTTTAAAATCAGATGTTTTGATGGCTGCTTTAAATTCATCACTAGCTAGAACGTCGGCCAACGCTTTACCAAAATCAGACTCTTTATCTTCCGTACGAACTGCAACGATATTTTTATATTTTTCTTGCAACGTTTCTAAAGCAAGAGCATCTGCTGGGTTTAATTCAGCCGCCCATGCAAAGTTACCAGGTATTAAAGCAATATCAACATTCTCTAGCGAACGAGATAACTGCGCGGCATCTAACGCTTTAAAATCTAATTCTTTCTTATTTTCATCAATATCGTTAACCGTTGCTTTAGTTTCATCAATTCCATCTTTAATCGTGATCAATTGATTGGCTTGTAGTAATTGCAGTGTTCTCGCTAAATTAGACGCATCATTAGCAATTGATACCTTTGCTCCTTCTGATAAATCGGCCAACGCTTTTAATTTGTCAGAATAAATCCCCATACCTAATGTTGGTACTTGACCAACTGCTGTCAAGTCTAGGTCGTTATCTGCTGCAAACTTTTCTAAATAAGCAGTATGCTGGAACAAGTTGGCATCAATCTTTTTCGTTGCCAAAGCTTTATTTGGTTGAACATAATCATTAAATAATTTAGTTGTCACCGCATATCCTTTCTCCTTCAATAATGGCGCAATGACGTCTGTCACCATGTCACCGTATGGTCCAGGACAAACACCAATAACTAACTCCTTCGACTCTTTACTAGCTTTATTGGCATCAACCTTCTTTTCTTCTTTTTTTCCGCAAGCAACAACACTCACTGACAATAAGCCTACTACTGCAACTAATACTAATTTTTTCCATTTTTTCATGTTAAATTCCTCCAATTTTTTGTATAAAAATAGCCCTCGCCCATATAGTGCAATTCACTATAAGGACGAACGCTTAAAAGACTCGTTTCGTGTTACCACCTTAATTTGTCAGTATTTCACAATACCAACCTTAAACAGTCATTGACTGCTTCGCTATAACGGGCGCTCCCGTAGTTAGCTTACAACTCGCTCACCAACTCTGCTCAAAGTCCATCTTCTAGAATACAACCATTTTATCTCTTTTCAGCTTCCGAGACTCTCTTGTAAAATAGGTCTTCTATACTCTTCTTATCACTGCATTTTTTCTTCATTTTTATTAATCATTTTCTCATTAATTACTAATTATATAGAATATCTGCCAGAAAGTCAAGATTTTTTAGTCCTTTTCACCATTAAACTAACTTTAAACAAAACTAAAAGTTTTCCTATAATTAAGACATTGCAATTGCAATTGCTCAATATCCCTTATATAATCAACATATATAGGAAGTGATGATAATGTTCATAAAAGAAGCTACTTTTCAAAAACGAATTCGCTCAATTAGACACCTTGAACGAAATTGGTCAAGATACAAGAAACATTTTCCAAATGAAACTTGGGGCTTTAGATACCGCATTACTGTAGAATCCTATATATACAGAGATAAACAGCACATTTTTCAACAAATCATTAAAATCCCTTTTACAAAAAAAGTCTATATTTCTAAACGAAATTACCAACAATTAAAAAAATATGTCAAAATTTCTCGGCTTTTACGAACAAGCTTAAAAAAAAATCAACCGCAAACTCGCCATAAAGACAAAACCTACCAAACTGACCCATAATTTAGGGCTCGAGCATTTTTTAATCGAGCCGATCTCAACTCACGCTATTCTCGTCGCATCCCTTGTCTAAAAAGACTCACAGCAAGCCACATCAGGACACCACCATAACCTAACACAACAATCAAGTGTGGGCCTACCTGCTGATAATCCAAACTAATCGACAGTCTTCCCATCTCAACTCCATGGCTAAATGGCAAAATATCTGCTAGCCGTTTAAAAATACCACCAACCATATCTGGATTGAACCAAGCACCACTAAACCAAGCAGTCAAATTGGTCAACAACGCGCCGCAGACACCTCCTACTTGCTTCTCATTCAATACAGTCCCACACAGTAGCCCAAGGCCGATAAACACAACGCTACTTGGGATGACTAACACATATGAAAAGAACACTCCTATCGTCACTTTCATCCCTAAAAAAATCCCAGTAAGATAACACAATCCACTCTGAATCAAGGCAATTGGCACTAATGGTAAGCAATAGCCTACAATAAAGTTTGTGGCAGTCATTGGACTCGTATAAAGCCGCGTTAACAACGACGAACTTCGATCTTTAGCAAGTAAAGAAGCGCTAAATAGGGACATAAAAGACAAACCAAAAATGGCAATCCCTGGAACAAGCAACTCTATTTTAAAAACATCTCCTGGAATTTTTTGCTGAATGGCTGATAAAAGTAGCAATAGTACTAACGGAAAGATAAAGCAGAAAAATAAATTAAGCGGATCTCTTAAAATTTCTTTGGCTGTCCTAACTGCAAATACTTTCGTTCTCACAAACCTTCACCTACCATATCCATAAAGATTTCTTCGAAGGATTTTCCTTCTTCCCTTAATGAGGCAACTGTTCCAAAAGCAATAATCTTTCCAGATTTCATCACACAAATGTTATCCGCTAAAGCCGTCGCCTCTTCTAAATAGTGTGTCGTCAAAATAATCGTCACTTTCCCTTTTAGTTGTTCAATTGCTTGCCACAGTTGCCGTCTAATAACGATATCTAATCCTAATGTCGGCTCATCCAAAAACAAGACCTTCGGCTCACTAATTAAGGCCATAGCAATGCTGACTCTTCTTTGCCAGCCTCCTGATAATTCTTTGCCCTTCTTTTTGATAACTGACGCTAAATCAAACAACTCAATCATCTCACTAACTTTTGCTTCCATTCGTCTTTTTGGATGATAAATCCCTGCCATCATTTCTAAATTTTCTTTCACAGATAAATTACCCGCAAATGCATTTTCTTGGGGAGAAATACTAATCAATTGCTTAATCTGCTGATAATCGGTTACGATTCCTTTTCCTAAAACCGTCGCATCCCCACTAGTTGGTTTCGCCAATGTTCCTAGCAGTTTAATTAAGGTCGTTTTTCCTGCACCATTTAAGCCTAGTAAAGCGGTAATTTCCCCTTTCTTAAAGGTAGCAGACACCTCCTCGACTGCCACAGTTTTTCCATAGGTCTTAGTTAGATGAGACATAACAATTCCTTTTTTTGTCAATACGTTTCAAGCTCCTTTTTTAACTGATGTCCCCTCCCGTTAGATCAATAAAATTCATCAAGCTTCGTTGGTGCATAATCGCTAGCCCTCTTTCTTCATCACCTAACAATAATAATTGGTCCCCAGCTTCAATTTTAAAAACGTCTCTTGCTTTTTTAGGAATCACTATTTGGCCACGCTCCCCAACAGTCACTGAACCAAAAAAGTGTTTTCCTTTTGGAGGTATCATAAGACCTGCTCCCTCTTCTGAATAATTAACTAAGTCATCAAGTGTCACTTTATAGACCTCCGCTAATTTTTGGCAGCTAATTAAATCTGGCTGTGACTCACCGCCCTCCCATTTTGCAACAGCTTGTCGTGATACTCCAACGATTTCCGCTAGTCTTTCCTGTGTATAGCCATGAACTTTTCGTAATTTCAATAAATTCATACTTAACATATTATGCTTACCTCCTACTATTAGTTTAATCTCTATAACAAAATACTCTACCAACTCATCCTAACATATTTGTACGTTTTAGTTGCCTAATTATTATCATCCTCCTTCTCTAAAATAACCGCATAAAAATCAAGTAATCGAATTGGTTAAATTATTCCCATTATATGCTGTTTTATCGTATAATGGAGGATAAATAAAAAGAATAACAGGTGTCCTTATGAATTTATCACAAACAATCACTCAAAACGAGTTAACATCTATTTTATTAAATGTCGCAGTTATTAGACCTGTCTTCATTGTCGGCGCGCCAGGTATCGGAAAATCCGCCTTAGTAGAAAAGTTTGCGGAAGAGGTTGGGCTTCCATGTGTCTCATTGTTAGGCTCTCAGCTCGCGCCAGAAGATATTATGGGCGTCCCACAAATTATCAATGGCAAAACAGAATTTTGTCCCCCACAAATGATTGCTAGAGACGAGCCTTACTGTCTCTTTTTAGACGAATTGAATGCGTGCTCAACTGAGGTACAAAAAGCCTTTTACAGTTTAATTCACGATCGACGAGTTGGTAATTATGAGTTACCAGAAGGTTCAATTATTATTGGAGCTGGTAACCGCGCACAAGATAACGCAATTGTTAAAACAATGTCATCTGCACTTGTTAACCGCATGTTCTGCGTCGAAATGGGCGTATCAGCGGAAGAGTGGCTAGAGTGGGCTTATTCTGCCAAGCTTCACAAGGATATTTTAGATTATATCCAAACTAGACCCGATCACCTCTGGTCTCAGCCACCTAAAACAGAAGAGCCCTTCTCCACACCGCGCTCTTGGCACATGCTAAGTGACGCTATGCTAGAATATGGCGATGAGTTGACAGCTACCTCACTTGCAGTCCTAGCCAGCGGTTGCTTAACACCCAGTCACGCTGTCCAATTCACTGCCTTTAGAAAAAATCGAAGCAGTAAATACACACTAAAAAACATCATTGATGGAGAAAGTCACTTTCCTTCTGATCCGAAAGATCGAGATTTACTTTATTTTCTGGCACAAGCTTTTAGAGCCGATTTAAAGCAACAACTGCCCTCCCATAAAGAAATGCTCGATAATCGCGGCAAACAATACGTTCATCGAATTAAATCACTAATGAAGGATCTAGCTCAAATTTCTTTAGAAATGGCACAAGTAGTGGTCGCAAAAGAGAACAGTCAGAAAGATTTACCAGATTGGTTTCTAATTGATATTGTTCGGGATCTGCCTCGTTTGGCGAAAAAATAGGAGGCTACTGCGTGAAAAAGAAAACAAAAAATAAAAAAATCACAAACCAAGAACTAGCAGAATTAGGCCGAGACCGATTAAAAGGACAAACCATTTTTAGCTTCCTATTCCAGCGTGTCTCTATCGTCATCACTAAAAATGGCTTTGATCATGATAAATCCTATGGTTATGTGACAAATCAAGGCCACATTTATTTGAATAGTCAACGCCGTGCCTCCCCAGAAGATTGGTGCTATGTCTTAGCTCATTGTCTGCTTCATTTAGCATTGGAACACTTTACTTGGCATGAGCAGCCCCAACTATGGAACCGCGCCTGCGATTGCTATATATTTCAATTTTTAGCTGATATGGGGATGAAAGCGCCAGATGATTTACAAGTCTCATTGCCTTTTCAAGGAAAAACCGAAGAAGAATGGTACGAGCATTTTTTGCTAAACGGCTACAATCAAGAGCTTGACTTTGTGAGTACCAATGGCAAAGGAAAACTTGATCTGAAAGCAGTCGAGCTCAATTCATTTGATTTAGAAAGAATCAATGACTATTCACGCTTATTTGCAATCGGAATCTCTGAATCTGTTTCCGAAGCAATGGCAAAAATTTCTGGTGACTCTTTCTCAACAAATCACTCACTAGCTGAAAAAGCAAAAAAGTGGTTTGTTGACCACTACCCACTTCTAGGCGCATTTGCTAGTAATTTTAAACTGGTCGAAGACCCTCGAATTTGCCAAGAACAGGATGTATCAGTTGCCGCAATAGATGTCTATCAACAACTCATTTACATCAATATTGCCGCAAATTTAAATTTTGAAGAATTGAAATTTGTCATGGCTCATGAATTTTTACACGCTGGCCTAGGTCATGCCTCTCGACTAAACGGACGAGATCCATACTTTTGGAATGTAGCTTGCGACTATGTGATCAATGATTGGCTCATTCAAATGAAAGTAGGAAGCGTACCTAAAATTGGTTTATTGTGGGATGAGGAGGTGCGTGGCCTCTCAGCTGAAAGTATTTATGATCGAGTAACTCAAGATATCCGCTTTTATCGAAAAGTTAGAACCCTTCGCGGTATTGGCTTAGGAGATATCATTTCCGACAAACACGTCACACAAATTTCAACAATCAATGCGCAATCAATTGACGACTTTTGTCGCAATGCTATTTCTCTTGGCTTAACCTATCATCAAGAACAAGGCCGCGGATTTTTACCCCGAGGTCTAATTACTGAAATTCAAGCGCTATATCTGCCACCAATATCTTGGGATGTTAAGCTGGGACATTGGTTTGACAGTCACTTTTCTCCCATCGAAAAGAAGCGGACATACACTCGCCTCAGTCGCCGTCAAAGCGCTACACCAGCTATTCCAAGACCTTCGTATCACTGGCATGAAGACGAGCTGAAAAATCGCACCTTTGCCGTCATTATTGATACTTCCGGCTCCATGGATCAACGAACTATCGCTAAGGGGCTGGGAGCCATTTCGAGTTATGCTCGTGCTAGAGATGTCCCACTTGTCAGAGTGATTTTTTGCGATGCAATGCCCTATGATGTCGGTTATTTATCACCTGAGGATATTTCAGGAACTGTTCAAATTCAAGGGCGTGGTGGAACGGTCTTACAGCCTGCTGTTGATTTTTTGCTCAGACAAACTGATTTCCCCAAAGATGGTCCTATTCTAATCATTACTGATGGCTATTGTGACGAATTAACTATTAAAAGACCTCATGCCTATTTAATGTCAACTAAAGGACGGCTCCCTAGAAATGCCAAGGGAGAAATTTTTAGAATCACGTAGAAGACGTTATTCTTGCTGCTCACAAAAAAAGAGAAGGAGGCTGAGATTAGCCCTCCTCCTCCTTCAAAATAACAAACTAACATCGTCACACTCAACATCACTATAGCTAAATTCAAGAGGGCGACTGGTCTCCTTAAGTGTGCACTATTCTAATTCAGCTAACGCTCTTGTCCCTGTAATGACTAAAAGCGCTTGACAAGCTCCACTAACAGAGGCTGTTACACGCCGGATTTGCTCCATCAATCCAAACAGATACTAAAATGTAATGTCTAACTGATTTCCCTTCACCACTTTTGTGAGTTCTAATTCATCTTAATCAAACAATTCACAATACATCACTAGCTGGAATTGTCGCTCTTTATCGATTAGAGAATCAACATTCTTTAACATTTTTGGCAACTCTTCAACTCTCTCAACTTTTTTACTAATTAATTCCAAAATAACACTTTCAATAAAATTATCTCGTGGTTCATTCACATCTTTTCTCCCTCCATCACTAGCGTTATAACTTAATCCAGTAATGCCTGATTAACTTGCCACTTTTTTCGTCAAATCGTATGTCTTCTAAAACACCATTATTACGTTCAACCACATGGACTTAGCCACTGTTTAACATCCTTATATTAAGTCAATTGAGATGTCCCGTCAATGTGTTGAAATAACGGATATTCCGAACGGTAACTGAGAATCGCTTCTTCATCTGCTAGAGTAGGCTCTACTAACGTCAGTCTTGTCATTTTTACAATTCCTTTCTGAAAATAATTTCTTATACAAAAGAACCTGTCAAAGGTTAATCTCATCCCCGACAGATTCATTCAATTTGTTAAGTAAATTCTTGAAACTCTTCTTTAAAAGCTACCAACCACTTTCCTAGTTGTTCATAAATTGGCACCAATCCCCAACCCACTTCAGTCAAACGATAATCAACCTTTGGCGGCACTTGGGGGTATTCTGTTCTGAGAATGAATCGATCTTTTTCTAACTCCTTAAGCTGCATACTCATCATTTTATGAGTAATACCAGGCAGCTTTTTCTTTAATTCACCATACCTTAAGCTCTCATCCTTTGTTAATAAATACAATATCCTTAGCTTCCATTTTCCAGCAATCATATCAACTACTTTTTCTATAGCAATGTAGCCATAATCTTCAACCGGACAAAAATCATGATCTTTTTTCAATCAGCACTCTCCTTTTTGATAGTATCTACCTAAAAAGTGCGTACTAACTTTTTGGGAATGACTCAATTATAATAGGATTGTCAAAGAAATTCAATAAAACGGAGGTTATCATGTTAAAAAAACGTTAGCGATTATCTGTGCACTTAATTTTTTCTCCAACACTCTTCTACATCTCACATTACTTTTTGGGGCTCCTTTTGGGGAATATGTATTAGGTGGTAATTATACTGTCTTTTCTGGTCATATGCGCTTGTTAACTGTGGGATTCGCTCTTTTGTGGGGGTATGTCGGCTACAATTACCTCATTCAAGGTGGACTGCTTCCACATAAAAAAACACAGCCTACACGAACACTTATCATTCTTAGTACCCTTTTTATGTTCGTGGCAATTGGCTCCAATGCCTTTATTACAGAAAGTGTCAAAGAACGACTTTTAATGACACCTCTTGCTCTGATCACTTTCCTTGCTAGTTTTTCACTTTTACTGGTGAGTAGACAACCTGATCATGACTAATCATTCCTCTCTTAAAAGACTGGTAGGCTACTTTTCACTATTCATAAGTTCTATGTTTATTATGAGAACAGCAGCTTTGGTATTGTCAAAACTCTCAGGTGGGTATGGGATATTAGACTTAACCTTTAATTACTCTCCCACTATTATTAACACTCATCTAAAACAACTTGGGACTCAAGGTCGCATGTTTTACAGCCATATTTTTTTAGTAGTTGATACCTTCTATCCTTTAACTTATGCATTGTTTTATTCATCACTTATTCAGCAGTTGCTAACTAAACAACGGCTAACTCATACATGGCTAAACAAGCTGAGTCTCTCACCACTCTTGGCTATGTCTTGCGACTGGTTAGAAAATGTATGCCTGTATGTGTTACTCAACTCTTCACCCATTGAGCCTGTCGTTTTTGGTACTTTATTGGAATGAATGCCTTAAAATTCATATTTCTTTATAGCGGCATTATTAGTATTTTTATATTGGCTCTTTATTATTTCAAAAAAACCAACCATTAAGCTAATCAAAAATAAGAACTATCCTGATAATAATGGATAGTTCTTATTTAGTTATCTCTAAATACTTCGATTATCTCTCGTCCTAAAGCAGTTGGTTTAACGCTTCGATTTTGGCTACTGTGAACAAACCGATACAATTCATTGCCTAAATTACCTGCTAAGCAGTAACATCAATTTCCAATTCTTCAAAATAAATAATCCCCTTTTTAGTTATAAAGACTTATTGATTAGAAATAAACGCATATTTTTTTGCCAATAACTCATCCAAAAAACTGACATCTCCCCCTTGCCAAATGTCGGTAACATGTTCGAGCTCTCTTCATGGAAATAAGCGCCTGTTTTTGTTTGTAAGAGTTTATCGGTTTTTTCGGCGAAATCACCATCATTATTTTAAGTGATAAGAAGTTGTACTAGCCGTAATTTTTGTCAACTTGGCTGGTTCATTTACTGTGTAATAGCGCCCATCCATCAACGTTGATAATAGTTGAAGCCGTGAGAGATCACGCTGTATTTTGACACCTCAGCCCGATCTGGGATTCCTTCCACACAATCATCACCTTTTTTATAGTATGAGGCATTTATCAATTGATGACCATCGAACTATTAACTAAATCGCCTTTCACTCAGACCATTCCGAGGCCAATATGGCATACTCATAGGTATCCTTCCAAAGGGGAGCTCCTTTTTCATCTCGTTGAAAGAAAATATTTTGTCTCTTGTGCCCTTCCCGTTCCATCCATATACGCTCTAATAACTTCCAAGATGTGTCATTTTTCGGGTCACACATCGCTACTACCCAGTGGATATTCCCTTTTTCTAATTCATTTTAAATCACTAATCTGACCGCTTTCGTTGCATATCCTCTTCCCTGATAGCTTGAATTAAAGACATACCCTAATTCCCAAGTTGAAAATTCTTATTCCGCAAAATAAATATTGCCAATAAGCTTATGACCCGTTTCTATACACACGGCCCAAAAGTTCTTATCTGTTGTACGCCGACTTGCTTCCTTTTGGCACTCTGCTTCTGTTTGTATTCCATTAAATAATCAAACAAGTCTTGCCAGCCTTCTGGGATACACCTTCTCACCATTATTTCTTCTTGTTACATGACTTTCTCCATTGTTTTTTATGGTATCTCTGCCACGCCCTAAGACAGAGTGGTGTTTTTCAAGTATTTTTCCACACATTTGCAACATTCCCAATCATAAGGGGTAAACAATTCTCTATTTGCTAATTCTTTGATCTCATCAAATGAGCTAATTCTTACATCAATAACTTCTTCCTTTTGTAAGGAAAGTTGTCTCAGATTAATATCTGCGAAAACAAGAAACAACTCAATCGACAAATTTAAAGGGCATATAACACGGTGCCAAGAGCAATCATCGGTTCTTGAATAACATAACCAATTTCTTCTAAAATTTCCCTCCGAGCAGCTTCAATACTGGATTCGCCTGATTCAATTCCACCGCCAGGTATTTCCCACAAACCTCCCATCTTTTTGTTTAGCTGTCTTTTCGTCATTAAATAGTTACCTTTTTCATTAACGATGACGACTCCCGCTGCTGCTTTCTTTTCTTTATTCGTGGCCGTATCGACTAGTTTATTTGTATCGTCATAACTCTCTGACATAGTCTTCCTCCTAGTTCATCATTGATTTCATTATAACAGATGATCCCCACGCTTTCTTGAATCACCTGTTAAGCTAGCCACAAGTTACCGTAAATCCCACTAACTTACCATAAAAGTGGCTAAATTACCTATTCACCGCACTCATTTAAGTGCTATTAGAAAATATCCGACCAAGATACTGACAATTAAGCAAGATTACAGCAATAACAGCCCCTTACTAAATTGACATCGCCTAACTAAGAATGCTATAACTAACAGTAGGTCTGTCTTATCGCGGATACAAGAAGCAACGATCGTGAACTAACGTGACATGCCTTAAATAAATATATATAAATGATTTGTACATAATAACATGACAAGCCTATTTTTAGCCATGTACGCTTTTAGCTCACACTGAATGATTAGCTTTTTATTAGTAAATAACATGAATGTCCGTTATTATTTTACTAATAAGTCATTCAGCCCCTCTGTTACTAACTACTATAAAAAATACTACTTAATAACATCACAGTCTCATTTTAAATCATGTACGCTTTTAGCAGACAAAAAACTATTAGCCTTTTATTGATAAATAACAAAATTATCTCCTCGGAATACAGCCTCACAATAATTAAAAAGGGGGCTGTGAGATAAGTCACGCCCCAGTTTTATTTCACGATAAACACGTTAAGAGTGAAGGCTCAGCAATTTCTCAACCTCCGAGCAATCGAAAGAGTCGCTTCTTCCTTCATGCTATAAATCTAAGCCAGGTTCTCTATAAATTTTCACCATTACTAGCAATTACCTCACGGTACCAGCCAAAGCTTTTCTTTTTGTAGCGTGCTAGCGTACCACTACCATCATCATGACGATCCACGTAAATAAAGCCATAACGTTTTTTTAATTCAGCCGTGGTAAAACTAACTAAATCAATACATCCCCACGACGTATATCCCATAACGTCAACACCATCTTCAATAGCCTCAGCAACTTGCTCCAAATGTTCACGCGTATAAATGATTCGATAATCATCTAAAACTGTCTTCGTGCCATCAGCTAATTCGACTAATTCATCAACTGCACCTAGCCCATTTTCAACTATGAAAACTGGTTTTTGATAACGATCAGACAATATATTTAAGTAATAGCGTAACCCTTTTGGATCGATTTGCCATCCCCACTCACTCGCCTTCAAGTACGGATTAGGAACACCTCCCAAGATATTGCCTTCGCTCGTTTCCACTGTGGGATCAACTGACTGGCAAGTACTCATATAGTAACTGAAGGAAATGAAATCCACTGTATGTTTTAGCGTCTCCAGATCCTCCTCTGTTATCTCTAGCTCAATCCCTTCTTCTCGGAAGAACCGTTGACTGTATGCAGGATAAGCGCCTCTTACTTGGATATCTGAGAAGAAAAAGCTCTCTCTTTCTGTTTCCATCGCTGCCCATACATCATCTGGAGCAGGTGTCAATGGATAAACAGGCATCCCTAACACCATACAGCCAATTTTCGCCTCTGGCAGTAAGTCGTGACAGGCTTTCACTGCTTTAGCACTTGCCACTAATTCATGGTGAATTGCTTGATAGATATCTTGCTTAGAGAGCTCCTCTTTTGGTGTAAATATAGCACCACTTAACAAAGGTGCATGGCCAATTGAATTGATTTCATTAAAGGTCAACCAATACTTAACTTTGTGACGATATCTCTTAAACACTGTTCGGGCATAGTGCTCAAAGAAGTCGATAAGCTCACGGCTTCGCCAGCCTCCATATGTTTTAGCTAAGTGTAAAGGGGTTTCGTAGTGAGAAAGAGTGACAAGAGGCTCGATGCCATATTTAGCACATTCATCAAACACTCGATCATAAAAAGCTAACCCCATCTCATTTGCCTCTTGCTCATCCCCTCTTGGAAATATTCTCGACCAAGCGATTGACAGGCGGAACACTTTAAAGCCCATTTCAGCTAGCAACTTAATATCTTCTTGATAGCGGTGGTAAAAATCAATTCCAACTAATTTTAAATTATCTTGAGTTGGCTCTGAAGTTGGTTGATCCTTCCAGCCATTTGGCGCCACATCCTGCACGCTAAGCCCCTTACCATCCTTGTTATAGGCCCCTTCAGCCTGATTAGCCGCAATTGCTCCGCCCCATAAGAACCCTTTTGGAAATTTTGACATTCTGTTATCCTCCTAAATTTTTAATAACTAAACCACATAGATAATCGCATTTTGACTCTCAGTTTGCTCAATTTCTTTTGCTACTACGTCTATATAGTTAGCGGTATTTGTAACGACTATAGGAGTTACCACATCGTAACCCGCGGCCTTGACCTGAGCAATATCCACAGTCAACAATGGCTGACCTTTTTTAATCATGTCGCCTGCTTCAACGTGAGAGTCAAAAAACTTCCCTTGTAGCTCAACAGTATCAATACCAATGTGAATCAGTAACTCTATGCCACTCGCGCTCGTAAGCCCAATCGCATGTTTCGTTGGAAACAAGGCAGTGACAGTTCCATCAAAAGGCGCTACAAAGGTGTCTTCTGAAGGAATAATAGCAATACCCGCTCCCATCATTTTGCTTGAAAAAGCAGAATCATTGACCTGTTCTAAAGAAATTACACGTCCCTTAATCGGTGCATAGATCTTCTTTGGATCACTACTTCCCGTTTCCACTGATTCCGAGATAACCCCTTCATCGGTTATAGCAAGTGGCGCTTCTTCCTCAATGCCCAAAACTAACGTTAAAATAAATGTCAAAACAATCGACATTATTGCCACAACAATCGCATTGATAATATTTTGATTGCCTTCACCACCAATAAATTGTGGCAATGAAACAAGAGACGGCACAGCAAAAGCGTATGATTCTAAACCAGTAATCCCCATATAAACACCACAAATCGCACCTGAAATCATTGCAGCGTATAATGGCCGTTTATATTTTAATGTGATACCATACAAAGCTGGCTCTGTTACTCCAGCTACTAAAGCAGAGATTCCTGAAGCGATCGCGACTTGTTTCAACTTTTTATCTTTTGCCTTCACTGAAACAGCCATTGCAGCCGCACCTTGAGCTAAGTTTGCTGCTAACATTGCCGGTAAAATTAGAATATCCGGTGTCGCTGGCGATGCAATTAAAAAGATTGGTGCAAATGCCCAATGCATTCCAGTCATCACAATTAGCGGCATAAATGCTGCCATCAATCCAAGCGCTAGCCACCCTGCTTTACTTTGAACCCAAATAATAGTAGCAGACAACGCTTGCCCCGCAAAGATTCCTAAAGGCCCAACCACTACTAAGGCTAAGGTTCCTGAAATCAACAAAATAATCAAGGGCTGAGCGATACTTTTAATAACCGCAGGAATTACTTTATCAATCCCCTTTTCAATATATGACATCAACCAAACCATGATTAGAATTGGGATAACTGATGAGCCATAGGAAGCTAATGTGACAGGTAAACCAAAAAAGTGAATCGGCTCGCCTGTTCCAACCATTGCAGTAAAATTAGGATGTAGCATAATCCCTGCAACAGTTACGGCTAGCATTGGTGATACTTTAAATTTTTGTGCTGCTGTAAAAGCCAACATCATCGGCATAAAGTAGAAAGGTGCATCTCCGAAAAATGACAACACTGCAAAGGTTTGACTAGCGTCACTCAACCAACCGACTAGCGGCAACACAATCAGCAAAACTTTGATCATCCCGCCACCTAACATAGCCGGAATTAAAGGGGACATACACCCAGAGATGACATCAACAAACGCATCAAAAATACTCTTTTTTTCTTCTGGCTCTTGAGAAGACTCACTTGTAAAGTGTCCTAATTTAACTAACTCCTTATAATAAGACGCTACGTCATTTCCCATAATGATCTGATATTGACCGCCTTTTTTCATGACGCCCATGACACCTTCACTATTTTTAACAGCTTCATCATTGACAAGACCATCATTTTTTAAAACAAAACGTAAACGCGTCATACAATGGGTGACGCTTTTGACATTCTCTTCTCCCCCAACTAACTGAAGGATTACTTTTGCAGACTCTTTATAACTCATTTTTTATTCCTCATTTCGTTTGATTAATGCTATCGACCAATAAAAAATAACCTAAAATAACTGCGCTAAGGCAAGTCGTTTTAGGTCATGCTCCTGACGGATAACAATCCTATTATCTAATTATAAATTTTTAGTTATTCTACGAATGTGTGCGGTTAAATAAAGTAGTTCTGTCGAGCTCAACTCAAAATCAAATTCATGATTGACATAATCGCCAATCTTCAATGAACATTGATACTCAGAGACATACTTTTTCTGCAGCGTCTCTAATAATTCAACATCCTCATCATCGTAATGCTCTCCTACTAATAATCGCTGAGCAAAAAACTTAACATGGGTAATAAAGCGATAATAATCCAAAGAATCTTCATCAAATTCTGTCCGATAAGCGTCTTTGATAATATTTTCAATTTTTTTCGTAATTTCTGTTACTTCATAAGCTAAGGTGAAGTTTTTATCCTGCTCCGCATTAACAAAGTGGATAGCTATAAACGCTGCTTCATCGATTTCGAACTCGATGCCCAAATCATTTCGAACTATTTCAATGGCTTTTTCTCCCACTGAATATTCATCAGGATAAAATCGTGCAATATCCCAACGCAAAGGATTTTTCAAAATGACTCCATCTTTATATCGTTCGATTGAAGAGTGAATATGATCCGTCAAATTGACATAAATCGTTTCGTTTAAATTTTTCCCTAACTTGATTTTTCCAAAATTAATAATCTTCTCTGCCACCAAAATATGGGCCATCGGCACCTCAATAAGTAACTCAGTAAACTTACTTTGAGTAGCTTTATCTCTTAATAAAAATGTTTTTTCAACCAACTCCATGTCAACCTGTTGGTTTTTCTTTTTGCCAAACGCAATCCCCTTACCCATTAAGAGCACTTCAATACCGCTACTATTGACAGATATGACTGTATTATTATTCAGTACTCGCCTTATGATCATAAAACATCTCCATCTATACAAAAAAATCCCATTTACTTGCTTAATAAATAAGCAGTGCAAATAGGTCATGCTCACAATAGTGATAACATCCATCTCAATAATTTTTTCTCAGATATAGCATGCTTACCCGAAGTAATAACATCTATATTCTTATACTAAATTACCATCTTTCCACTCCTATGTCAACTTTACTTTAAAAAGTACAGACCTGAACAGCAGTAATTCGATCTATTCAGGTCTATTTTAAGTCGTTCTGTTATAAGTCTAAAATGCTGACCGTATTGCCTTGCTCCTTGATAAAAGCCTCAACGTCTCTAAGCGATAAAAAAAGCGTCGACGTATTATCATTTGGATGAAAGCCTACAGCAGTTGCTCTAGTGAGTCCCTTATCAATATAAACCTGAACATTATTTTCCGTATCGTTGACCACTCCAAAAGGTGTTACAGCTCCCGCTTCTAGCCCAAGATATTTTTTCAAGCGATCTGCTGAAGCAAAAGATAAAGGTGTTGAGCCAATTTTTGTCCGAATTTCTTTCAGATTAACTTGCTTACCACCTGGTAAACACAATAAGAAGTGTTTTTTACCACGAGCATCACGAAGAAATAAATTTTTAGCTATAACGTCTCCTTCGTTTAACGGAATATCCGCCATCTCTTCAATCGTATAAACAGCCTCATGCTTTTCTTGTCGATAATCGATCCCCATCTGATTCAATTTCTCTAATACAATCTCTGTTTGATTTGTCATCTTCTCTATCTCCATTCTCACTTTAATTAACTCACTACTCTCACCAATCGATCACTTTATGCTTTGTTAGCTTCTGTCATAATACTTCATCAGTCATTTTCACTAAAATTTCATATTGATTATCCATCCCACTATCTCTTTTTAGTCTTTGTTAATTAGCTTTTAAGCAGATGTTAGACTCAACTGGCTCATAACCTCTTCAATAATTTTCTCAACAGGTGCTAAAGCACCAATCCCAACATCTCCACAAGCCAGTTTTTGTGATACAGGAGTAATTTCCTGATACCCGTACCGGTTAATTTTTTCTAAGTTTTCCTGAATAACTGGCTGTAAATACATCTTGGTATTCATAGCTGGAGCGATTAATTTAGGAACTGTTGGTGGAACAGCAAGGCAAATCGTTGACAATAAATCGTCAGCTATTCCCATAGCTAATTTGCTAATAATATTCGCAGTTGCTGGCGCTATTAAAACCAAGTCACAATTTTGAGCCAGCTCGATATGTGTGATTTTACTGGGCATCGGTTCTGCCATGACATCAAGATAAACAGTTTTTTCTGATTGAATTTGCATTGTTAAGGGTGTGATAAAATGAGTACTACTTTCTGTCATCACGACACGGACGTCAACTCCACGTTTTTTCAGTCCACTTGCGATACTTGCCACTTTAAATGCTGCAATACTCCCTGTCACACCTAAAAGCACTCGTTTCATGTAATCCTTCCTTTCATTAACAACAACGTGACTTAATTCACAATCCATTCGTCAAGTTGCTTTGTATTAAATTCATTTTAACACTAATTCTTCAGTCTGAACATAGTAAGCGGATTTAGTTATTCCATGGTAAAATATAGCTAATATAACATAAGAGGTGAAAAACAATATGACTCAAGCTCAAATTCAACTTGTGAAAACACTGACTACTCAGGAACAAGATGGCATTCAACAATTAATTACCATGTATCACACAACTCATGGCTGGCGATTTAAAGTAGACCCCAATGTTCTTGAACGCACGGACGCTGAAAATACATCACATTTTTTAGTCCGAACTAATAACAACTTAACAGCCTATATGCTCACAACCTTCTATAATAAAACAGAGTTAGAAGTAACCATTGTTGGCAGCGACACTTCTAATTTCGAGGTCTTATTTGACTTGGCTGTAAAAGAAGCGAATAACCATCAGTTATCAACCCTTCTCTTAGCTATTGATCCATCTGATCAGCAAACTGTTTTATTAGCAAAAAAGGCTGGCATGGAACATGAGTTTTCAGAATTCCGTCTGGCTCTTACAAACAACAAGCCTCCTATTTCATCACGACCGGAAGTTAGCCTACGTCAGGCTACAACAGATGATAAAATCATTCTCGATGAACTTGACACCGAAGCCTTCGGTGAATCTGCTAATATTGCACTCGACGATATTCCGCTATGCTACTTAGCAGAAGTGAATCAGCAGATCATCGGCAAGGTCCGACTAGAACAAACAAAAGAAACTGTTGGCATTTTTGGGTTTGTAGTGTCTCCAGCTGAACGTGGAAAAGGCTACGGAACAGAAATAATCTCGCGCATTATTCAAGAAAAACTTGCAGCTGGTTTTTCTTATATTTATCTTGAAGTAGCCCTCGCTAACCCCTCGGCACTAAAGCTATACGAACGCTCAGGTTTTGAAAAAGAAGCCACCTTTGATTATTATCAGCTTAAAATAGCATCTGTATTCCATTAATAGACAGCAAATAAACGGTTGAACAGTAGCATCGACTTTTTATCGGAGTTAAATGCTTTTGTTTCACCGTCTATTATGAATTCTCGTTAAGTACCTCTAAGCAATTTTACGACCTTTCTTTTTGTATTCCTTAATAAGTTTAAGGGCTCGTTTTCTAGTTTTAATATTAGGACTTTTTAATCGTCTATAAGCGCTAGAAATATCCGTCTTCTCCATCCTCTACTCCTTTCTAACAATTAATTTAAAACATAATCATCTATCAATCCTACCAACTCGCTTTGCGAACTCCTGGCAATTGGCCTTTGTGAGCTAATTCTCTAAAATTAATCCGCGATAAGCCAAACTGACGCATATAGCCACGTGGTCGACCATCCAGTTGATCTCGGTTTCGTAAGCGATTGGGATGCGACTCTTTAGGTAGTTTAGCTAATCCGTGATAATCACCTCGTCGTTTCAATTCCAACCGAATAGCCGCGTAAGCATTGACTAACTCACGTTGTCGCTCTGCTTTTACTTGCTTAGATTTTTTAGCCATCATTTCCTCCTTTTTCAATAAATCGTAATAATTACACTTTAAAAACAAGAATAACATGCTTCAATTAAAATTACAAGACAAAACTTTTAACAAAAAAAAACAAGATATTAGATATCTTGATTCTTTCTTATTGCATTACCCTAACTTAATCCCCGCACTATCAAGAGCTTGTTCAACAACCTCCATAACTAATTGACTATGAGCTAAATTCCTAGCCACTGTTACACTATCCTGCTCGTCTATTATCCTGTTAAATTCTTTAAATTCTTCATACATACGATGAGAATTAACTTTGCGATCGACTCTTTCACTTGGCCTTCCTTTAAGTTGTTTATCAAAACTCTCTAGCACATTAGTTGCCCCGTTAATAATAATCGCACCTTGATTCCCTTGAATTGTCGAACGAATCTCAGAAGTAGAATCCTTTGCTCCAATACAGACAACCTTGGTCTGAGGATAATTCATAAGTAAGATACCAGACGTGTCAATATTTCGTTCTATATTAGCCAAATATGTCACATGATCTGGTTTTCCAAGTAAACCAACGACTAAATGAATGTTGTAAATATTGATGTCCATCAAGGCTCCCCCACCCATTTTGGGATTAAAAGCAGGTAAAACAGTGCCTTCCTTAAAAGCATCATACCGTGAAGAATACTGAGAGTAATTACACTCAATAATTTTAAGCTCGCCTAACTCCGATAAACTTTCTTTAATTCCCTGATAATTAGCAAGATGCTGATTAGTAATCGCTTCGATTAAGACCAAATTATTATCTAAGGCAATCTGTTTTAGCTCAATAAATTGACTGAGCCTTAACGTAAAGGGTTTCTCACAAATCACATGTTTTTGATGCTCTAAAGCTTTCTTGGCATACTCATAATGCAAATGATTAGGAAGGGCCACGTAAACTGTATCACACTCACTTCCTACTAAACAACGCTCAAAATCTGTATAAGCATCTTTGATCCTATACTCTTTTTGGAGGTCGATCACTTTATCATAGCTGCGCTCTGTACCGAGAATGGCGCTTAACTCAATTTCTGGCAAGTCTTTGACCATTGTTAAAAAATCCTTCACAATCATTCCTGAACCTAAAATAGCTAATTTCATTTTTATCCTCCTATTGAAAAAGAAGTTGACTTCCTTGTTCTAATACTTCTAATTGAAAAATGGTTTCTTCATCCTTCACAATCTTCTCTTTGCTATTAATAATTGACTCATACAACCCTTCATAGATTCGACTATAATCACCAATCTCAGAGATTACCTTTTCCTCATGGTACGTTCCTTGACTGTCTAAATAAGTCAATACGCCATAATGTTCTGGTAAATCAACGCCAAAATCAGCATGATCTGGTAGATAGAACATTTTCAGATGTTCCTCTTGACGATCCTTTGTCTGCTTCACAAAACAGCCTTTTTTCCCATAAACAACAAAGCTTGGACGTTCCTTTATCCGAAAATAGCTGGATTTAACTGATACCTTCATTGCACCATAATAAAAGTCTAAATCAAAATAATCATTCATTCGACCTTTTCCTAATAATTGACGCACATCATAATGACTCTCATCAGGCTCACCAAAATAAGATAAAACTTGATCGATTGTATGACAGCCATGACCATACAAATAGCTATTAACTTGAGAATAGTCTGTCACACTTTCTGGCACTTCTGGTCGAAAGTAATCATAGTGCATCTCTACTTCTAAAATATCGCCTAACACGCCGCTTTCAATTACCTTTTGAACCGTTAAAAAATCCGAATCAAATCGGCGATTTTGATAACATTGAATCAAAAGTCCTTTTTCTTTTGCTAAAGCAAATAGTTCTTTTGCTTCTGCTGATGTTTCAGTAAAAGGTTTCTCCACCAGAGCATTTTTACCGTGCTCCAAAATCAGCTTGCCATAGTAGTAGTGAAGGGGACTCGGAGTTGCCACTACCACCAACTGAATTTCAGGATCATTAAAAATATCAGCAAGATTGGTTGTATAATTGATTCCTTCTATTTTTTTCCAAAGCGTTTTTTCAGTCCTAGAGTAGATACTTTTTACCCTGATTTTATCAGCCAATTTCATAGAAAATGGCAAATGATAGCGATTGGTGCTTTTACCATTAGCAATATAAGCAATTGTTAACATATAATTTTCCTCCTTTAAAAGCTTGGCACTCATTCATTATAAGCCACTGATTATCTAGTACAAGGGTTACACACCAAACAGGACCTTCTTTTCAAGAATCTGTCCAACACTGCCAAGTCTTTAAACATAATGTTTAGAATCATGGAAAAAAACAAGTAAATCAGTTAAAATTGTAGCAAGAGGAGATGAGTCAATGTTAGTCGTTTTAGATCAACTAAAAGAACAAGTGAATTTTACTCAGACAGAGAGGCGGCTTGCAGATTATCTGCTGTTACATCTTGCTGAAATCCCCTCAATTTATATTGAGGATTTAGCTAAATTAACCTATACCTCTCACTCAGCCATTATTCGCCTATGCAAAAAGATCGGTTTTAATGGCTTTAGAGATTTTAAACTAGCAATCTCAACGATTGTTCACAGTCAGCTACATACAGCCGGAAAAATCGATGTTAATTTTCCCTTTACGGAAGAGGATTCCGCTATGACTATCGCCAAGAAAATGGCAGATTTAACGATTGATGCCGTAAAAAAAACCTTGATTCAACTAGATGAGGTGGTTCTTAATACTATCGTCGACAAATTGGCTAAGGCAGAACGAGTCTTTCTTTTCGCTCGAGGTGACTCTCAGATTAGAGCACGTAGCTTTCAAAACAAACTGGTGAAAATCAATCAATTTTATATTTTGGCCGAAGACAATTCTGATGGATACTGGAATGCAGCTAACCTTAGTAAAAAAGATTGTGCCCTTTTTTTATCTTATAGTGGCATCGTGCCTCAATATACAAAAATCTTGACTCATTTTAATGTCGAAAAAATTCCCACCATTTTACTTACCGGTAATAGTCAGTCACCGCTTGTTGATTTAGCCGCAACCACCCTAGTTACGATTCAAGATGAATATGATTACGCTAAAATCAGCACCTTCTCATCACAGGTTGCCTTTGAGTATATATTAGACACACTATTTTCGATTCTATATGCTAAAGAATATCGAAAAAATGTGCTAAATTTGAAAAACAAACAACAATTACTTCAAAATGGTCTCTTATCAGACACAATTGGGACTTGATTTAGCTATTTTTTTTAAGTAAGAAACTGCCGGCTCGTCAATTTATTCTTAAATTTTTTTCAAAACACATGACTATGAATGGAGATTACTAATGCTTGAACACCTATTGGCGCTCGCAATTCTATCTGAATTAGCTATGATACCAACTGCTCAGTACCCTGAAGTATTGGATGAGCATTTTATAAATGATTCCGACAATGAGCTCCTACTAGAGTTAGAGTTCTTTTATCGTAACACAACTAAAGTCATAGCTACGCTTGCTAATCACCCTTCACTAAACTATGATTCTTTTGGCGTTTTTCTATTGACTGAAACAGAAAAAATATATCTTTCTAGTGTTTTTTCTCTTCATGATTTTGGTAGAAAAATGTACACCATTTGGAATTTATACCTCCCTGAATCACTCCAACAAATCGAACCCTTTTGGACATTAGGTTACGCTGATGACTGTTTATCTTATGGTGATGCGCAACAAACGAGAAGTTTATACGAAAAAGCATTTATGTTTTATACTAATTCCAGCTCAGCCATCGCCTCCTTTAACCAAGGATGAAGGACCATTATATCTGATAGTGCCCACTTAATGTAAACACGACACCCTTCATCTAACGATTTAGCTAAAGCTACATATAAGTCATCTAAATAAGGCGCACTATCAGTTCTATCCCATCTAACTTTGTCTGCAAGAAACACCACTTTATCTAAATCCGAAGCGTTCTTCCTTAAAGTAGTGTGAGACTCTATTGCAGATAGAATTTCTTTATCCCTAACAGAAAAAATATCTGTTGCTACAAAAACCGATTGCTTCTGATGTAAAATCATTGGCAAAAGTACTTCCTCTTCCAAAACTTCCTCACCTAAAAATATCTGCAAAGAAATACGCTCCTCATTAGGAATAACCACGCTAATATCGTGTAGTAATCCAGCAATATATGCCTTCTCTTCAGATACACCATATTTTTTGGCTAATTTCCTTGCCTCCTCAGCAACTTCAAGTGAATGGATTGCTGTTGCCGATTTATCATAATAAGCAAAAAATTCTGCAACTTGCTCACTCAAATTACTAGAAGTAAACGCTAGTTGATAGTCCTTAATTTTTTTCATTTCAGCTATTCCTCATTTCAGTGACAGACCCAGTATTCTTTTACTAAACACAGGCTTTTTTCTTATTATATCTGATCAATGTTAGTCCTTACAATTTTAGTAAATGCGCCCTTATAATCTCCCCAACTAACAAAAAACTCTCTGTTCTAATTGTCAAAACAATTAAAACAGAGAGTCTTTTCAGCAATTTTTCAACTAATCAACTGCTTCATTACTTAAAAACTATTTATTTTTTAAGTTGTAGAAAGCTTGTAAACCTTTGTATTCAGCAACGTCGCCTAATTGGTCTTCGATGCGTAATAATTGGTTATATTTAGCAACACGGTCAGTACGTGACAATGAACCCGTTTTGATTTGACCAGCGTTAGTTGCAACAGCGATGTCTGCAATAGTTGCATCTTCGGTTTCACCAGAACGGTGAGAAACAACAGCCGTGTAACCAGCTTGTTTAGCCATTTCAATTGCTTCAAATGTTTCCGTTAATGTACCAATTTGGTTCACTTTGATAAGGATTGAGTTAGCAATGCCTTTTTCAATTCCTTCAGCCAATTTAGCTGTGTTTGTAACAAATAAATCGTCACCAACAAGTTGAACTTTATCGCCCATGATTTCAGTCATTTTCTTGAAGCCATCCCAGTCGTTTTCATCCAAACCATCTTCGATAGAAATCAATGGGTATTTAGCAACTAAATCAGAATAAACTTGAATCATTTCTTCAGTTGTTTTTTCACCTTCGCCAGAATCAGCTAAAATGTAAACACCTTTTTCTTTATCGTAGAATTCTGAAGCAGCAGCATCCATTGCAAGAACAACGTCTTTACCTGGTTTGTAGCCTGCTTTTTCGATCGCTTCCATGATAACTTCAAAACCTTCTTCATTTGAACCTAAGTTAGGCGCGAAACCACCTTCGTCACCAACTGCAGTTGAAAGTCCTTTAGCTTTTAAGATTGACGCTAATGCGTGGAATACTTCTGCACCCATGCGTAGTGCTTCTTTAAATGTTGGTGCGCCAACAGGCATGATCATGAATTCTTGGAAGTCAATGCTGTTATCAGCATGTGATCCACCATTAATGATGTTCATCATTGGAGTTGGTAATACTTTCGTGTTAAATCCACCTAAGTAGTGGTATAGAGGCATTTCTAAGAAATCTGCTGCAGCGCGAGCACATGCAATAGACACACCTAGAATAGCATTAGCACCTAATTTAGCTTTGTTTGGAGTACCGTCTAACTCGATCATCAATTTGTCGATATCCATTTGGTCACGAACATCAAAGCCAATGATAGCTTCAGCGATAACGTTGTTAACATTGTCAACTGCTTTAGAAACACCTTTACCTAAGTAACGGTCTTTGTCGCCATCGCGTAATTCAACAGCTTCGTATTCACCAGTTGAAGCGCCTGAAGGTACCATACCGCGACCAAAAGCACCGCTTTCTGTGTATACTTCAACTTCGATTGTTGGGTTACCACGTGAGTCAAGGACTTCGCGTGCATAAACGTCTGTAATAATTGACATGTTATAAATCTCTCCATTTCATATTTGTTTTTTTATAGCTAAGGTATTTCTACCGTAGTATCTCTTTTGATAATTTCCTCAAACTCCTATAAACATTTCGATGTCCCTTGTCTCTATGCGATAAATCGCTAAGAACAACGGCTCTCCATTTCATATTTGTTTTTTATAGCTAAGGTATTTCTACCGTAGTATCTCTTTTGATGATTTCCTCAAACGCCTATAAACATTTCGATGTCCCTTACTCCTAAGTTGCTAAAGCAACAAGGGGAACGGCTCTCCATTTCATATTTGTTTAGAGCTTAGGCATTTCTACCGTAGTTTCATCATAATACGTTTTGCTTTAAGTTGCAATTTATACTGCTACTTTTTTTAATTTTTTACTTAACGATTAATGATTCACCTGTCATTTCGGCTGGTTTAGCAATGTTCAGTAAATCTAGCATTGTTGGAGCAACATCTGCTAAACGACCGTCTGTTCTTAATGTCACACCCTTTTTAGTCACAATCACTGGTACAGGCACTGTTGTATGCGCTGTATGAGGGTTACCTTCTGGTGTTGACATTGTCTCAGAATTGCCATGGTCAGCGAAGATTATCGCATAGCCACCTTTAGCAAGAATCGCATCAACCACTCGACCTAAGTTTTCGTCCACTGCTTCAATCGCCTTGATGGTCGGCTCTAACATACCAGAATGACCTACCATGTCAGGGTTAGCAAAGTTCAAAATAATCGCATCGTTTTCATCCGATTCAATTGAAGCTACAAGTGCATCAGTCACTTCATAAGCACTCATCTCAGGTTTCAAATCGTAGGTTTCAACTTTTGGTGAATTGATTAAGATACGACTTTCCCCTTCGAATTCTTCGTTACGACCACCATTCATAAAGAAGGTAACGTGAGGATATTTTTCAGTTTCAGCAATTCGTAATTGTTTTAAGCCGTGATTTGACAAAACTTCACCGATCACATTTTTCATTTCAATTGGTGGGTAGGCAACTTCAGCCACAATACTTGGATTGTAAAGTGTCATCGTCACAAACTTCACATTCGCTGGATGATTTTTACGCTCAAAATGTTCCCACTCAAGATCTGTAAAGGCATTTGATAATTGGATGGCTCTGTCTGGACGGAAATTAAAGAAGATTACTGCATCATTTTCTTTAACAGTCGCAACTGGTTTGCCATCTTTTTCAATAACGATTGGCAAAACAAATTCGTCATTAATACCTTCTGCATAAGATGCTTCAATCGCTGCAACCGGGTCAGTTGCTTTTACCCCTTGGCCTAAAACCAAAGCATTATAAGCTTTTTCTACTCGTTCCCAACGCTTATCACGATCCATTGCATAAAAACGTCCAGAGACAGTTGCCACTTGACCATAATTTAGTTCTGCCATTTTAGCAATTAACTCTTTCATGAAACCAGCGCCAGATGTTGGTGCAACATCACGGCCATCTAAGAAAGCATGAACGTAAGTTTCTTTAACCCCTTTAGCCTTAGCCGTTTCCAGCAATGCGTAAAGGTGATTTTGATGACTATGAACACCGCCATCAGATAACAAGCCAAATAAATGTAAAGCAGAATTATTCTCAATAGCATATGCCATTGCACGATTCAAAACCTCATTTGTTTGGAATTCACCATCAGTGATTGCCTTATCAATTCTTGTTAAACTTTGATAGACAATTCGTCCGCCACCAATGTTAGTATGCCCCACTTCAGAATTTCCCATTTGCCCATCAGGAAGACCAACATCTAAACCAGCTGCCTTCATTGTACTATGAGGAAATTCATTGTAATAACGATCAAAGTTTGGCTTATTCGCTTGTGCGACAGCATTGCCAACTGTTTCTTCTCGTTGACCAAAACCATCTAAAATAATAATCGCGACAGGTGCTTTACTCATACTATTTAACAGCCTCCAATAAAGCTAAGAATGATTTTGGCTCAAGACTTGCGCCACCCACTAATGCTCCATCGATGTTTTCTTGTGCCATGTACTCTTTGATGTTTTCTGGTTTTACGCTACCACCGTATTGAATACGTACTTTGTTGGCAACTTCTGCACCAAATTTATCTGCAATTGTTTTGCGGACAACGAAACATGTTTCGTCAGCATCTGTAGCAGATGATGATTTACCTGTCCCAATAGCCCAAATAGGTTCATAAGCAACAACTAAATTAGCTACTTGCTCATTAGTTAAACCGTCAAGTGCATTTTCAACTTGACCTTTAATCCATGCTTCTGTTTCACCTGCTTCACGTTGCTCTAAAGTTTCGCCGCAACAAACAATTGGTGTCATTCCATTAGCAATAATTGCTTTCGCTTTTTTGTTAACATCTTCATCTGTTTCATGGAAATACTCACGACGCTCAGAATGACCAATGATCACATACTGAACTCCTAAATCTGCAATTGCTGCTGGTGAGTTTTCACCTGTAAAAGCTCCAGCATTTTCAAAATAGCAATTTTGTGCAGAAACTTGTAAGTCTGTTCCTTTAGTCGCTTCTACTAACCCTTGTAAAAATAAAGCTGGTGAGCCAACAATTGAATCAACAGCTGAATTAGCTGGGATGTTATTTTTAACCGCATCAACGAAGATTAAGGCTTCGTCAGCTGTTTTGTTCATTTTCCAGTTACCTGCAATAATTGGTTTACGCATGATTAATAACTCCTTCTATTTGTTTAGATGTATCAAAGGAAAGCAGTTTAATCGCCGTTCCTTTGATGCATTTAAGTCTTCAATTTGTATGTTTATTTTTCTGTTAAAGCTGTTAAACCTGGTAGTTCCTTGCCTTCTAATAATTCTAGAGAAGCGCCGCCACCAGTTGAAATCCATGAGAACTTGTCCGCACGACCTAGGTTAATCGCTGCCGCCGCTGAATCACCACCACCGATGATTGAAGTCGCACCTTCTTGAGCTGCAATAGCATCCATCACGGCGATTGTTCCTTTAGCAAAATCCTCGTTTTCAAAAACTCCCATTGGGCCGTTCCAAACTACCGTTTTTGCACCATCAATGACTGTTTTAAACAATTCAATTGTTTTCGGACCAATATCTAGCCCCAAGAACCCTTCATCAACAGCCTCACCTTCAGTAGCTTTTAATTCAGTGTAACCGGCAAACGCATTTGCTTCGATTGAATCAACTGGTAAAACTAATTTATCGCCAGCTTTTTCAATGAGCGTTTTAGCTAATTCGACTTTATCTAATTCAACTAAAGAATCACCTATTTCAATTCCCTTGGCAGCATAGAACGTATAAGTCATTCCACCACCAACAATTACTTTATCAGCTTTTTCTAATAGATTTTCAATAACACCAATCTTATCAGACACTTTTGACCCGCCTAAAATTGCTACGAATGGACGTACAGGCGCTTCAACAGCTTCTTTAATAAATTTAATTTCATTTTCCATTAAGAATCCGGCTGCTGCTTTAGAAACATTTGACGAGATCCCAACATTAGAAGCATGAGCACGGTGAGCTGTACCGAACGCATCATTAACAAAAATATCATCGCCAAGAGACGCCCAATATTTGCCTAGATCAGCATCATTTTTAGATTCTTTTTTACCATCAATATCTTCAAAGCGTGTGTTTTCAACTAATAATACTTCACCAGCTTTTAACTCATTGATAGCAGTTTCTAAGATTTCTCCGCGAGTTTCAGGAACAAAAATAACTTCTTTTCCTAATAATTCACTTAAACGAGTCGCTACTGGACGTAGTGATTTGCCTTCTTTATCCGCTTCTTCTTTAACACGCCCTAAATGTGAAAATAGAATTGCTTTTCCACCATTATCAAGAATATATTCAATCGTTGGTAAGGCAGCAGAAATCCGATTATCATCAGTAATAACGCCATCTTTCAATGGAACGTTAAAGTCAACGCGAACTAGTACCTTTTTATCTTTTAACTCTAAATCTTTGACAGTTAATTTAGCCATTAAGCTAACCTCCTAGTAGTGATGAATCCGAGTATAGATGAGAGGCCTTCTTTTCAGTATATCCACTAAGTTACCCTCTATCTATTTTACCTCATAAAAATAAGCGGAGAAGCGCGATGCTTCCCCGCTTATCTGTTCAGTCAACTAAAACAATCGTTCTAATTAACCTAATTTAGCAAAGTATTCTAACGTACGAACTAATTGTGCAGTGTATGACATTTCGTTATCATACCAAGCAACAGTTTTAACTAATTGAGCATCGCCAACTGACATTACTTTAGTTTGAGTTTCGTCAAATAAAGAACCGTAAGTCATACCTACGATATCAGAAGACACAATTGCGTCAGCTGTATAGCCGTAAGATTCATTAGCTGCTGCTTTCATTGCTGCATTTACTTCATCAACTGTAACTTTCTTATCTAGGATAGTTACTAGTTCAGTTAAAGAACCAGTTGCAACAGGAACACGTTGAGCAGCTCCGTCTAATTTACCGTTTAATTCTGGGATTACTAAGCCGATTGCTTTAGCCGCACCAGTTGTGTTAGGTACGATGTTTGCAGCAGCAGCACGAGCACGACGGAAGTCTCCACCAGGGTGAGGTCCATCAAGAGTCATTTGGTCACCTGTGTAAGCATGGATAGTTGTCATTAATCCTTCAACAACACCAAAGTTGTCTTGTAAAGCTTTAGCCATAGGAGCTAAACAGTTAGTAGTACATGAAGCACCAGAGATAACCGTTTCTTTACCTGTTAAGATATCATGGTTAGTGTTATAAACGATTGTTGGAACGTCATTTCCACCAGGAGCAGAAATTACAACACGTTTAGCGCCACCCTTAAGATGTTTTTCAGCGCCTTCTTTAGAAGTAAAGAAGCCAGTACATTCTAAGACGATTTCAACACCTAAGTCGCCCCATGGTAATTCTTCAGGGTTACGGTTAGCTAAAACTTTAACTTCTTTACCATTAACATTGAAATAACCATCATGAACTTCCACGTCACCATTGAAACGGCCTTGTGTAGTATCATATTTTAATAAGTGAGCCAACATTTTTGAATCTGTTAAATCGTTGATTGCTACTACTTCAATACCTTCTACTTCTTGAATACGGCGGAATGCTAAACGTCCAATACGTCCAAATCCATTAATACCTACTTTAACTGTCATGCGAGATTTCCTCCTTTAGAAAATCGAAAAATTATTTATTTTAAAGGGCGAACCCTTTTAAAATCATTATTAGTGCCTTAACCAAAATTAATTGACTTCAACATATCATTTGCAGCACCTTCATCGGTAATTAACCATGTTTGCTTAGGCGCATGTTTCATATACGAGTGAATGGCTTTAGCTTTTGATTTGCCACCAGCTACAGCTAATATATAAGGAACTTTTTCTAGATCCTTCAATTGTAAGCCAATGCGAGGTATTTTATAAACAACTTTACCATCTTCATCGAAAAAGTAACCAAATGATTCAGCTACTGCTCCGCTGTTTTTTAGCATAACAAGTTCTTGCTCGCTCATTCCTCTTCTAGCAGCCATGTGTAAGGCTCGTCCAATACTATGAATCACACAAGTTGATTCATCGATTAACCCTAAAACTTGTTGCACAAATGGCTCTTGAAGTAAACTCTGATATGTTTCATGACTGACTCTCTCTGGAACATACAACGGGCGCGACGTGCCACCTGTTTTAGAGGCCATCATAGCGCTGACAGAGTTTGCTTGAATATCAACAGTTTCGCCGATACCCCCTCGTGCTGGTACAAACACATTGTTGCGAATATTATGATCCAACATCAGCATGTTTTCAGCAACAGCTGCCATAGTAGTACCGCCCATTACTGCAATTACATTTTCTTTGTCAGGTAAAAGTGTACTTAAAGATTCAGAAATGATCTGGCCGAAACTTGCCAATACCTTGCTCTCATCATCGCTGTCACCAGCCACAATGATACATTTTTCAACGCCAAAGTATTCTGCTAATTTCCGTTCCTTTTGTTTCATACCTGAATATTTTCCCATCAATGACTCCAAACCAACCATCAGTTTTTCGCCTTCTAATGTAAGAGTCATGCCACTCTTAGATGTTTCAATCAAATGTAAGCTTTTAAGTAAATCTGTCTCAGTCCGCAAAACCCGTTCAGTCATGTCCATTTTCATCGCTAACGTTCTTCTACCAACTGGTGACATCCAATTAATATTGCGCAGAATGGTGAAGCGTTCTTGAACGATATCCATGACATCTGGCGCTATTTTTTCAATTAATTCTAATTGGTTTTCCATCTGTTGGACTCCTTCGTTGGACTAAAAATGACCAAGTGCGTCGTTTGGCGACCCATCGATTCCAAAAAAATAATAAATTCGAAGATAAGTAAGTAATTCTTACTTTATTCGTCTCTATCAACTTACATGAATAGTGTAACACCAAAAAAAATGTTTAGCAAGCGAAAAACAGTTTAAATGATTATCCTTCACCTATTCTTCACACTCCTTGTGAAAATTATTGAATAGCTAACCAGCCATTTATCGAACAATAAACCTCCGAAAACGATTAAAGTTTGTGACACTTCAATCATGCCTTATCAGTAACATCTGTTACAATTGGAAAGGGGTTCAAATAACTGCCTAAAAAGACGAACCTCTTGGTAAAAGATTGTTCGTCTTTAATAATTTTCTAATTAATCATACCTTTTTCTCTTGCTCGAGGCAGGAATTCCAAGAATATCACGATACTTAGCAACAGTTCGTCGAGAAATATCAACATCTTCTGCTGTCAACAACTTAACAATTTTTTGATCAGAGAGGGGTTTTGCTTTATTTTCTGACTCAACCAATTGCTTAATGCGTGTTTGTACATCTGCTGCCGAAATATCTTCCCCTTCTCTATTTTGAGTTAACCCCGTGGTAAAGAATGACCGAAGTTCAAAAATGCCAAAGCTTGTTTGTAAATACTTGCCATTAACCGCTCGACTGACCGTTGATTCGTGAATTTCTAATTCTTCTGCAATTTCTTTTAACGTCATGGGTTTGAGGGGACGCTCCGCTTCTAAGAAAAAAGCCGCTTGACGAGTGGCAATTTCTGTTCCTACGCGCAAAATAGTATCGCCACGTTGAGTAACGCTCCGCTTGATCCAATCAAACTCGGCTTTTTTTTCCTTGATATATTTCTTAACTTCACGGTCTCCCGTCTCAGCCATTTTATCAAAATAATGTTGCTGAAACTCTATAACTGGCGCACCACTTTTAGTAGAAAGAACCTCAATGGTCTCTTTCTTAACGTTTACCAACAAATCAGGGTTAATGTACTGCTCTGTCGTATCACCGTAAGCGGCACCTGGAAAAGGAGTTAGCAACTGAACGTAATCATGAATTTCTTGAATGGTTATTAAATCGACCTCATAGCGAGTGGCAACTTCTTTCCATTTGCGATTAGCAAAATTTTCAAATTCTTCTTCGATCACCACATAAGCCAAATCTGGCGCTTCATCATCACGTTCAATTTGTAATAGCAGGCATTCCTGTAAATCACGCGCTCCAACTCCTGCTGGATCTAATTGCTGTAATAGTGTTAGGGCATCAAGTATTTGGATATAATCCGCTCCTGTTTGACGGATTCCTTCTTCTAGAGTAATGGTTAAGTAACCATTGACGTCAATATATTCTATAAGAAAAATGATTAACTGTCTCAAATAGGTATCTCGATAATTAAGATGCACTTGTTCAAGTAATGATTCAAACAAAGACACGCCTTTATCTGGAATTTGATTCATATAATTAGAATCAGGTCCATCATAACTTTGTTTCGAAGATTGATGGACAGGTAGATCAACGTAATCACTTTCTATTTTTACATCTATTAATGGATTTTCCAACGCTTTACTTTCTAAAAAAGTACGCAAATCTTCAGAATTATATTGAAGCATTTGAATCGATTGCTGCAGTTGCTGTGTCATGGCCATTTTCTGGACTTGCTTCTGCTGTTGGTTCAAATTTTGGCTAAATTGCATGCTTTTCCACTTCTTTCTTTCTCTATCAGAGAAAATAATAAAAATACACTTGCTATTTGCTTCATAATTAGTTAAACTAGTTTATGTGTTGCGACCTTGGTGTAGTGGATATCACGTAAGATTCCGGTTCTTGAGACAGGGGTTCGATTCCCTTAGGTCGCGTTAAACTACTAATTTAATAGCAGAGGTTCTATCGGGTTCTTCGCTAAGTTATTCTTTCATAATTAGTTTACCCTTTTTTTATGAAAAAATCTATGCTATATCAAAAACAAAGAGCTAACATTTCAATTGTGAGATGCTAGCTTTTTTCAATTAGAAAGTTATTTTTCTTACCACTTAAGCTAAATTATAGACCATTTAAGATTTTTTCATTCACTAGCTAATCATTTCATGTATTATTACCTTATAAAATATTAGGAAGTAATACTTATGTTTGAATACAAAACTGAAATTTTAGAAACAGCTATCAAATGGGCAAAGGACAGTGCCAGCGAAAAAGATTTGATTCAATTAGATGCTCTCATTAATTCGCGAGCTAAAGAAGGGTGGGAACTGGTAACTCATGGTTATATGCCTAATGTTACATCCACACGCAGTGCATTTCTTATTACATTTAGAAAATCGGACTAGTAACATTTACTCGCAGCATATGCACTGTGAGTTTTTTATTATCGTGAAGATTAACAAGACAGTTTATTCATCATGAGGATTGGAATCGGCCTCGGCGTTAATAAACAAAATGCGCTATCAGCTTTTTTCAAAGTCGGCAATAATAAAAAACTAATTGAAGCTGTCTCAAAAGAAATTGCTGAAAATCAATTGAACTGGCAATTTACCTTCGATCAAAGTGAAGCAAATTCTGAAGAAATTCTTGATAATGGGACTGACCTTGTCGTTGTTTTGCCCACCTTAGTAAAAAGCTTTTATAAGGAAAATACTCCCACCGAAAAAATTATTCAACTCACTAGTCTCCAATACCACGAAACTGATGGCTCCCGTATTATTTCTTACATGAAAAGCACTATTAACTAACAAAAAACACTTAAAATCAGATTAAGTGCACTGATCTTGAACGTTTTCATAGTAATGAAAAAGGAATTAAGGGCGACTTATTTACAATAATTTCTCTCAATGTTTTCTGCATCCAAACAATATCATACCAATTATCAAATTTATAAGCAAACTGCTTAAATGATCCAATAAACTCATACCCCAAATGTCTATGAAAGTTTTGACTTGCCTCATTATCTCCTGTTATACAAGCAACTAAATTACTCACATTTTGCTTGGTTAATTCAAGCTCTAACTTTTCATATAGCTGTCTTCCTAAACCTTTCCCGACTTTTCCCTGCGCTAAATAAATCGTCACCTCAGCTGACCAGGCATAGCCTGGTCGAGAATTATAAGCATGAGCATAGGTATAACCAACAATTTTTCCATCTAAATCCTCAGCTACAAAGAACGGATAATCAATAAGAGTCGGTTTTATCCGCTCTTTAAACTCATCAAGCGTAGGAACTTCATACTCGAAAGAGATAGTTGTTCCTGTCACATAAGGTGCATAAATAGCTAATAGCGCCTCAGCATCTTCCTCCCGAGCTAATCTGATAGTCATACTTGAATGAAGTCCCCTTTCTTTTTAATTATTAATTTAGAAAATCATATCAAACTCAAATCATTTTTTCAATAACAATCCTCTATCTAAATAACAAAACGTTATTATAACGTCGGTTAAATAGTATTTTTTTCTATTTGTCATTACTTTTCAAGTAAAATTTCTTGTTATTTTTTTAATTAATTATATACTTATTTTATTATTAATTAAATAGACCATTTCCCAGCTTTTATTCATGGCAAGTTTTATAATCAAGTTAGCCACTTGAGACAATAAAAAAACATCATAGCGAAATATCATGTATTATTGAGGTTCCGACACCAAACAATAAAGGATGAATTCGCTATGACGCATACACATAATAACACACAACGACGCCAAGGAAAACGAGGGTGGGACATAAGTAGATAATTAATCTGAACGTGGGACAAATGAAAAACACAACGGAATGATTCGACGGTTCATTCCGAAAGGAACAGCGATGAGCCCCGTTTCTAACAGTAGTATCAAACGGGTTCAACAATGGATGAATGATTTGCCACGTAAGATTTTAGGATACCAAACGCCTCATGATTGTTTTGTTCAAGAGTTGAATCAGTTAGAGCTAGTGGGGGACACGATTTGACAACGAGCCTCCTTCAGCATGGTGTGGTATGGGCGTTTTCTTGGTTTTAACTCGACCAAAAGCCTGCCCTACAACGCTTAGCGGTTACCATGCCTCAGCTCATTGTCAAATCGCACCATGAGTAACAGTAGGACAATTAAATAACGTTGGTCACAAAACTAGTGACTAAGTTGTACTTAACATTTCGCAGCTTTTATTCATTAGTTAGAAAGTCATAGCAAATAAAAATTTTGCAGGAGGTTATTTATGAAAAAACAGTCAAATACTCAAAAACAAGGACTCTTATTAATCGGAAGTGGTATTTTAGTTGGTATCCTCTTCCAGTTTCTAGAAATAATTGCAACTAATTCTAGTTCTACCTCGCTTACCTCGCTACTAACAATTATCGGTAGCGGCTTTAATGCTATTATAATGGGGTTATTAATTTATCTTATTATCAAAGACGAATTTTTTGATTGGTTTAAACACTTTAGTATAAAATGGCTAATAATCGGAATACCACTCTTACTTGTGGTTGGAATATCATCAGGAACTATTTGGACCGCCGTAGCAGGGAAAATGGCTGCAAATAGTGTCGATTCGATACTATCTTGGTCTTATGTGATAACAAATGTCCCCTTCATGCTTTTAGGCGAAGAATTACTTTCAATCGGGATTTTATATGGAGCATGGAAAAAACTGAATTGGCAATTTTGGCAAGCTAGTCTTCTATGTGCATTTCTTTTCGCCGTTTGGCATCTCTCTTCCTATGATTTCAATTTATTGCAATGCCTTGTTACTATCACCCCCAGTAGACTTGTTTTAAATTATTTATTTAAAAAAACTAATTCTATCTGGGTCACTCTAATTGTTCACATTGCCTTTGATGTTTTTTCTTTCCTACCTATTTTATTAAGCTAATAATCAAAAAATAAATTAAGAGCCTATATTGGACCTTAATTTATTTTTTTGTCTAGAATGTTATCGATGACAACATGAAGGTAAGCACTCGCTTTATTCAACTCCTCTCTCTTTATCTCAACCTTTGAATTTTTATTAATTTTACGGATATTATTGTCATAATTCCCTATTACATGCTAAACTACCAGTAGACTTTTAGTTATGGAGGAAGACTATTTCATGAAAAAACAACCGAGAAAAAAAAGAGTATCTCGCCCTACAAGGGTTGAACTCCACCAAAAGAAAAAGCGAAACTATACCCCTTTACTCCTATTATTGGCTGTTCTTTTTTTAGGAACAATTGCCTATGGAGCTAAAATATATGTAGACGCAAAATCGGCCGTTGACGATTCCTTTAAAGAACTAAAACAAACAAAAAATACCATCACAAAAGATGGTAAAGAAATAGCTGTTAAACCAATTGATGGGGTAATTTCACTGTTAGTTATGGGGCTTGATGATGATTCTATTCGTCAATTAGGAAGTGCTCGCACAGATGCTTTACTTTACTTAACCATAGACACAAAAAATCATGCTATTAATATGATAAGCATTCCTCGAGATACTTATACGGACATATTTTCTGATGAGTACAATGGTAAAGATAAAATCAATGCAGCTTTTACCTACGGCCAAGAAGAAGCTTCTATTGATGCAGTTGAAAACTTGTTAAATGTCCCAATCAATCATTATATCTCATTCAATTTCCAATCTTTCTTGGGAATCGTTGATGCGCTTGGAGGAATTGATGTCGATGTTCCTATCACCTTTACTGACACCAATACAAAAGGAAATGGTGAAGTAACCTTAAACGAGGGTCGACAACATCTAAACGGCGAACAAGCCCTTTCTTTAGCCAGAACTCGTCATATTGACAATGACATTAAACGTGGTGAACGTCAACAACTGGTAATTAAGGCAATTGTCGATCAAGCAACAAGCTTGGGGTCTGTTAACAAATACTCAGAAATCATTCAAACCGTCGGAAAGAATATGCAAACAAATCTAACTTTTGATGAAATGATTTCACTTGCTCAATCAGGCATCAAAAAGAAGTACACATTCAATTCTTATCTGTTCGATTGGCAATCCTTTGATTTAGATGGGGCAAGTATGGTCGAATTATTCCCAGATAGTGTCGATTTTATCAGTCATCGATTCAGGGTAGGTTTAGGCTTAGATGAAGCTGACGAGCGCGATACAGCCGATTATCAGTTTGAAACGAATGGCTTAGGGTTTTACCAATAACATATAGAAGCTGACACCCATTTTATAATACACGAAATGGATGTCAGTTTTTTTCTTTCATAACATCTTGATGCTCGTTGATCAAAGATAACCTGCTAATAACTCATAAATGTGAGCCTGTACTATTTTTAGAAGACGATAATAAGCATAACGACCATAACCTCACAGCAAACCACCGTCAACTTGGATTTTTTATAACATCCCCTTTTTAATAACTTATTTCCTATGATTTATTGTAAAAAGAATCTGCACTGCTGACTTTTTTGTGGTAAAATAATGAGAATACAATTAGAATGAGGTGCATGACCTATCAGTAAAACTATCGTCCCAAACAATTATCAATCAGTCTTAAGTGTCTATGATACACAGACTGCCATCGGTTTCATCAAGCGATGCTTTGAAGAAGCCATGACTGGAAGCTTAAAACTTAAACGAGTATCAGCCCCACTTTTTGTTAACCAGCAGTCTGGTTTAAACGACAATCTAAGCGGTGTTGAACGTCCTGTTCAATTTGACGTTCCATCATTAAATGACAATGGCGAAGTGGTTCATTCCTTAGCCAAATGGAAACGTGTCGCTTTAAAACAATATGATTTTCATCCTGGAAATGGCCTCTATGCAGACATGAATGCCATTCGTCGTGATGAGGTTTTAGATAATCTTCACTCCATCTATGTTGACCAATGGGATTGGGAACGTGTGATTACGAAAGAGCAGCGGACAATTGGCTATCTAAAAGAAGTGGTTCAAAGCTTGGTCAATGCCATGGCTGAAACTGCTAGCCGCTTGCGGACTAAATACCCAAGTATTAGCCTGACAATCGACACTACTGTCTCTTTTATCACTAGTCAAGAATTAGCAGATTTATACCCTAGTCTTGACTCAAAGGGACGAGAACATGCCTATGTCAAGGAACATCCTACTACTTTTATTTTACAGATTGGGGATCTTTTACACAGTGGCGAACCTCATGATAATCGAGCGCCTGACTATGATGATTGGTCACTCAATGGTGATTTATTATTCTGGCATGAGCCTCTAAACTGCGCTATGGAGCTTTCTAGTATGGGAATCCGAGTTGATGACAAAGCTTTACTTGAACAGCTTGAAAAAGCTAACGCTGGAGATCGCATGTCCTTTGATTTTCATCAGCAAGTGGCGAATAATGAACTTCCCCTAACCATTGGCGGCGGAATTGGTCAAAGTAGAATGTGTATGTTACTTCTAGGTAAGGCCCATATTGGTGAAGTCCAAGTCTCTCTATGGGATCAGGAAACGCTTGATGCTTGCCAAGACAAAATTTTCCTACTATAACAATTAAACATTTTGAGGGTGAGGCAACGGTCTTTTACAGTTGCCTCACCCCTATTTTGTTACCCACCATTTAAAACATTGACCAAAATCGACTGCCCTTTACTTTAACTATTCTATTCCAAATAGGAATGTATCAACTCACAATTTGAATTGTTCTCACAACTAAAATGACTTAGAATTCAACTTGTAGAAACATGTTTCTTATTTCACAAAAAACTACAGAAATGAAAGGAGTTTTTTCATGTCAAACAATGTTATTGATTTACGTTCTGCTTTAGCACTCTTAGAGTCACTACCTGGACAATTAGTCGAAACAGATGTACCCGTTGATCCAATGGGTGAACTTTCTGGAGTTTACCGCCATGTCGGTGCTGGCGGGACAGTCATGCGTCCTACTCAAGAAGGTCCTGCGATGATTTTTAACCACGTCAAGGGTCACGAAGATGCTCGTGTTTTAATCGGTCTTTTAGCAAGTCGCGAACGAGTAGGTCATTTATTGGGATGTGACCCTAAAAAGCTCGGTTTCTTGTTAAAAGACTCCGTTGCCAATCCGCTCCCACCCGTTACAATTCCAAACGAACAGGCTGTTTGTCAAGAAGTAATTCACTATGCAACTGACAAGGACTTTGATGTTCGCAAACTCGTACCAGCTCCCACTAATACGCTAGAAGATGCTGGCCCTTATATTACATTGGGAATGTGTTACGCTTCAAATCCTGAAACCAAAGAATCCGATGTGACCATTCATCGAATGTGTCTACAATCGAAAGACGAGATTTCAATTTTTTTAATGCCTGGCGCTCGTCATATTGGTTATTTTAGAGAATTAGCTGAGGCAAAAGGAGAAGCATTACCAATTTCAATCAGCATCGGTGTCGATCCTGCAATAGAAATCGCCGCATGCTTTGAACCGCCGACAACTCCTTTGGGCTACGATGAACTTCAAGCTGCTGGCGCTATACGCAGTCGACCTGTTGAACTTGTTAACTGTCTAACTATCAATGAAAAAGCGATTGCCAACGCTGAATACGTCATAGAAGGCGAAATTTTGCCACATGTTCGAGTTCGCGAAGATCAAAATTCTGACACAGGTAAAGCAATGCCTGAATTTCCTGGCTATTGCGGACCCGCTAACCCCGAATTACCTATTATCAAAGTAAAATCTGTTACTACCCGCAAAAATCCGATCATGCAAACCTGCATTGGGCCAAGTGAAGAACACGTTTCAATGGCGGGAATACCAACAGAAGCGTCGATTCTAGGTATGGTTGATAAAGCTATGCCCGGTAAATTATTAAATGTCTACTGTGCCTCAAGCGGTGGCGGAAAATATATCGCGGTTATGCAATTCAAAAAGATGGTCCCTTCCGATGAAGGACGGCAACGACAAGCCGCTTTACTCGCGTTCAGTACTTTTTCGGAATTAAAACATGTTTACCTCGTTGATGAAGATGTCGATTGCTTTGATATGAAAGATGTTATGTGGGCCATGACTACCCGCTTCCAGGCCGATAGTGATATCGTGACCATTCCTGGCGTTCAGTGTCATCCACTTGACCCCTCCAATCACCCAGAGTACAGCCCAACTATTCGTGCAAGTGGAATTGCTTGTAAGGCCATTTTTGATTGTACCGTTCCCTTCGATCAAAAAGATCGTTTTGAACGCGCACAATTTATGGACGTAGACCCTAATCATTGGTTACCTGAGATGTTTGGAGAAAAATAGGAAGTAGGGAAAATGTATGCCAACTGGAGTTATTATTAACGCATGTTCAATCTTATTTGGAGGTATATTTGGTGCCGTTCTCGGTCATAAACTCAGTCCGAAATTTAAAGCGGAAATTTCACTCGTTTTTGGTATTTGTTCAATGGCTATGGGAATCAGTTCAATTGGATTAATGAAAAATATGCCTGCTGTTGTCTTCGCGATTATTCTTGGCACGATCATTGGATTAGCATGTCACTTGGGTAATCTAATCAATAGTGGTGCTTCTTTGATGCAAAAACCAATCGCAAAATTAGTTAAAAACAAACAAAGTAATTTACCTGAAGATGAATTTCTTGCTTCATTAGTGACCATTATTGTCCTATTTTGCGCCAGTGGAACAGGGATTTACGGTTCACTTGATGCAGGTATGACCGGTGACAGTACAGTACTTATTTCCAAATCAATTCTTGATTTCTTTACCGCGGCTATTTTTGCTTGTAATTTAGGCTATGTGGTATCCATAATAGCCATCCCACAATTTATTATTTTTTTCTTGTTATTTTTAGCAGCAAAAGTTATTTACCCTTTAACAACCCCTGAAATGATTGCAGATTTTAAGGCCTGTGGCGGGTTTATTATGTTAGCAACTGGCTTCCGAATGACTAAGATCAAGGAATTCCCCATCGCTGATATGATTCCTGCAATGATTATCGTCATGCCACTAAGTTATTTCTGGGTCAATGTCGTAATGGGGTTATTATAATGAAAAAAATTGTGATTGGAATTAGTGGCGCAAGCGGGACACCTCTTGCCATTCGCCTTCTTCAAACCCTAAAAAAAATGCCAGATGTGGAAACCCATCTGGTCATCTCTAAAGGATCAGAAATGACTCTTTTCCAAGAAACAGACCTATCCTTTGACGACCTGACAGAACTAGCTGATGTTATCTACGATAATCATAATATCGGCGCTGCGATTGCCAGCGGGACTTTTGAGGTTGAAGGGATGATTGTTGTCCCTTGCAGCATGAAAACAGTCTCAGGAATCGCTCATGGTTACTCAGACAATCTCTTACTACGAGCATGTGATGTCATGATTAAAGAGCAACGAAAATTAATCTTAGCTGTTAGAGAAACTCCTTTAAGCCCCATCCATCTCGAAAATATGCTAAAACTTTCAAAACTTTCTAACGTCATGATTACGCCACCAGTCTTAACCTACTATAATCACCCTAAGTCAATTGAAGACATGGAAATACATATTGTTGGAAAACTGTTATCACGCTTCAATCTAAAAATAGAGCACTTCAAACCTTGGAGTTAATCGTATTTAACAAGTAAGAATTCTAGCTTAATAAAAAATCAACGAATTGTCTCACTTGTTGCTTTTTAGCACATGACTGAGAATAATATAGGTAGATATGCGCTGAGATAGACTCTTCAAACGGCAAGACATGTAGCTGTTCCAATTGGAAAATAGACAGTGATTGTTCCATTACTAACGCAACCCCCTCATTTGCTCGTGCTGCTCCGATCAGCGTTTCTAACCGCCGATGACGATAAGACGGATGGAGATCAGCAGCTTCAAAGGCCTGTAACGCTTTTTTTGAAATAGCTGTATAGCGAGGTGGCAATAAGAGCTTCTCATCCTTTAAGTCTGTTAAGGCCAACGATGAGTATTGAGCCAATGGATGAGAATCTGCTACCAATGCCACCACTTGATCTTGAAACAATAGTTGGCTATAAAACCCTTTTGCTAACGCATCATAATCACGTAAAATATAAATATCAAATGGAGCGTCCGTCTGTAAAAAAAGATCTCGTTCCTCAACTTCTTGAATGTCCAACTTCATCGATGGGTAAGTTTCACCGTATGCTGACAACCGCTCTGATAGATTGTAATAAGAAAAAATTGGGGCCATTGCAATGTTCAATTGGCAAGCCTCATTTGACTTTATCAGCTCCAAATTAGCGATCAATTGCTCATAATCTGTTAAAAGGAACTTTACATCATGTTTTAACGTCTGTCCCGCAGTTGTCAAACTAACCTGTCGATGCGATCGATCAAACAAGCTAACATCTAACTCTTTTTCAAGCTTAGCAATTTGTTTAGATAATGCTGACTGCGTAATATTCCACTTCACCGCAGCTTCCGAAAATGTGCCTAATTGCGTAATTGAGTAGAAATATTGAAGTTGTTCAATTGTCATTTGGTCACCTACTTGTGCTTCCTAATTAATGAGCCAAGTATAGCATATTCATTGCTTGTTTGTAATAGCTTAATTCCCACAAGTAACATGACTAAACCAGCTCTTTTTCAAGCCTTTAAACTCTTATACTAGGGAGATGTTTTTATTGCGTTCTATCACTATTAATCGACAAATGGTTATCATGGGGAAAGATTTAGTTATTTGCCTCGATAATTTGGAAGGCGCTCATATCGGCTCGTGTGTTATGGCAGAAATATATGAGCGAGACAACAGCCATCATGTCACCCTCAATACAATCAATCGTTTGACTCATAAGGATGATCTCATTGCAAGTCAGTATGCAAAAGCCGCAGCACTAGCCCTGAATCAAACTGTTTGTTGTATCTGCGGCATTCATTTAGATGCAATCACTCCCGATGAACTCACTCAGATTCAGCACTGGGTCACTCATGATATTAAAAAAATGATGAATGAGTTAACTGTATTACCCTCAAATTTATTACATAATGATTCATAATTAAGAAAATAAATTAACATTCGTGACACCACTTGAGAGCTTTTAGCCCCCTCCTAAGTGGTGTCTTTACATTTTGACCGCAACTATTCCTTGACAGATAAAAAATAACCTGTATAGTTAACAGTGTAAATAAAAAATACACTGTTAACTAAGAGGTGAATTAAGATGGAACGACTGACCCGCAAAGAAAAAGAAAAACGTCACTTACACAAAAAAATATTTGATGCTGCCACTAGTATCGTGGTCACTGAAGGATACGAAAAATTATCCATTCGAAAAATAGCTGCTACTATCGACTATTCCCCAACCACCATCTACAACTATTTTAAAAATAAAGACGATATCTTAGCAAACATCGCTTACGATGTGTATCGTGATGTTGTGATAAATGTCGAACAAGCCTTGGCTACAACAGATAACCTAACCCCAAAAGAAAAGTTTGAATTAGGCTGTCGAACTTATATCTCAACCATGTTGGCTAATCCCGAAAAATTTCGAGCAGTAATGCTAACGAGTGGTATTTCTTTAAATGATTACCTCAAAGAAAAAAATCCTGAGGAACTACTCAAAGGACAACAACTATTACAAACGATTCTACTAGAAGGAGAACGTTTAAATTTCTTTTTTGCTGTTAAAAATGAATCCGCAGAGCTAATTCTTATCTCTCTTATGGGATTCATCTTCAATATTGTTAGCAACCAACTCTCAGACCAACACCAAATTGAACAAATGTCCTGCGCATATATTGATTTTCTGCTTAACGGCATAGGCTATCGGCCTAATTAACAGAAAGAAGGGAAAAAATGAAAACACTGATTATTTACTCAACTAAATACGGCACAACCAAGCGGTATGCTGAGATGATAAAACAACATGCTAATCACGCTGTCACCTGCAAAAATGTAAACGAAGTCACGGCTGAGATTCTTGCTCAATTCGACACGATTGTTTTAGGTAGCGCTATCTACATTGGGAAGATTCGTAAAGATATGCAAAAGTTTTGTGAAAAATTCGAAATAATTTTGTGCCAAAAGCAACTGTCCCTATTCATTGATGGTCTACACTCTCAAGCTGAACTAGAAAAAGAGTTAACTGAGGCCTTTACAGAAAACTTACAAAACAACGCAAAAAATAAAGCCGCCTTTGGAGGACATGTCACCTTTTCAAAGTTAAGCTTTATTGATAAAAAGATTATGAAGATGGTCAGTAAACAAGCTCCTAATCTACCCTCATTTGAAGACAATTCCGATTACTCTTTTCTAAATGAAACAGTATTGATTGACTTTGCTCACTCATTATAAATCTCAACAAAGGAGTCAATCTACACCAATTTGCGATAGATCGACTCCTTTACCTGTAGTTATTTTAGCAACCCTCTAATCAAGTACCCCGCCATGAAAATGCAACTCAAATACTCTTTTCTGCTCATAGTAAACAGCTTCTGTTCCTTTAAACCAGTCAAAATCGCCTTCGATCTCACAATGATAATGATAACTCCCCTGACTATAATAAACTGGTCCGCGAATCGGTAATTCTTCTGAAACTAACAATAGCGACTCTTTAAGAAAACGAGAAGAAAAAGTATCAGCTAAAACCTTGCCAGAATAAGCTAGCCCCCAAACAGGTTGTTCCCCTTTATAAATCAACTCTTCCCCAATAAACGTCTGGCTGCCTACATAACTATCATGATAATAAGTGTCATTCTTTCTAAACCGATAATCCTTTGATGTTTGGCGCAACGTTAATTGATCTTGTTGACCATCAGCCGCGTAAGTAGACATCTTGGCTTCATAGACAAACCCAACCAATCCTGTCTTATCAACTATTTTTTTGTTAACTTCAACTTGACACTCATCATCTTCCCTGACTAGATAATCGATTGTGACATTGAAAATTTCACTCATTTTAAGTAAATTATATATATCGGGAATAACCAGTCCACTCTCCCATTTAGTAACTGCTTGTCTCGTCACTGCCAATTGTTCCGCTAATCCTTCTTGTGACACGCCCCGCTGTTTCCTTAGTAATTTCAGTTTATCATTCAGCATAAAAATCGCCTCCCTTAATTACCTTAAGTCTAAATCATCTCAGAGCGTCTCACAAGCAGTCATCTGTTGCAAAAATGACACTCTTAAGTTGCATAACAAGTGACTTTATTATGTTACTCGCTCTTTAATAAATCAGCTAAAACGTCTCGCAATTGTTGATTGTCTTCTGGATGGCCAATCGTAAGTCGCAACCACTCTGGCTTTAGTCCCGATCTAACTATAAAACCAGCGGCCATCAGCTTCTTTGCTAGGGCTACACTATCCCTTTTTGTATTAAAGAAAATAAAATTTGCTTGGGATACGTAATATTTCAACGATTGTTCTGTCAAAAAAATTGTCCATTTTCCAAGCTCTTCTTGATTAACAGCCACTGTTCGTTTGATAAACGCTTGATCATCTATCGCAGCTATGGCAGCAACCTGAGCCAAACTACTCGTATTGAATGGCGGTCTGACGATTTCAAACGCATGTCTCAAGCTCTCAGGGATTACCGCATAACCAATTCTAAGTCCAGCTAACCCATAAGCTTTCGAGAACGTTCGCATAACTAATAAATTCGCTACCGAAGACATTAATGGCAAACTAGTTGGCCGATCTTCGACAGTCACATATTCCTGATATGCCTCATCGCTAATTACTAGCACATCTGTTGGCACCGCCTCGATGAAATGCCGAATCTCTGTCTGCGGGATATATGTCCCAGTCGGGTTATTGGGATTACATAACCAAATAATTTTAGTACGAGGGGTAATCGCCGCTAACATCGCGCTCAAGTTCATCTGACCACTGTCCTCATCAACAGGGACCTTAATTACCTCCGCCCCCTCAATCACTGCGTGAAGTTCATACTGAGAAAAAGTCGGATCAGCCACAATAATTTCATCCCCAAAGCTCAACAGAGAGCGAGAAATAATTTGGATGACATCATCCAAGCCAGCGCCAATCAATAACTGATCATCACTTATCTGGTGAAACTCAGCTAACTTAGCCTTCAGCGCTTTGGCACCACCATCAGGATAGTATTCTAACTCTGCTAACGATTCTCTCAACTTGGCTTGAACTTTTTCAGACGACCCAAAAGGATTTTCATTGGAAGCTAATTTAACGACTCTTTTCAAGCCAAATTCCTGCTGAACCTCTGTCATCGGCTTTCCAGGTACATAAGGACTTAGACTAGCTAATGTCACTTTCTCTTTCATAGAACTCCCTCTTTCTATATCTATAAATCCGTAATTTCTGCACGGTCTTGCGTCTTACTGATTTTCCCTTGACGTTTTTGTAGCTCTTGTTCGACCTCAATCAAGCTGACGCCCTGCTCAACTAGCACAACTAGTAAGTGATATAATAAATCCGTACTTTCAGCAATCAACTCCTCTTTATCACCATTCTTAGCGGCAATCACAACCTCTGTCGCTTCTTCTCCTACTTTTTTTAATATCTTATCTAATCCCTTTGAAAACAAATAAGTCGTATAGCTTCCATCCTTAGGAGCTACTTGCCTCTCTAAAATCTCTTGATATAGCTCAGTCAAACTTGTCACGAGGCTCATCCTCTCTGATTTTTTGAAAAAAACAACTATGTGCGCCCGTATGACAGGCCACCCCTTTTTGCTCGACTGCAATCAATAAGGTATCACAATCACAATCCAAGGTGATACTTTTAACAATTTGAAGATGTCCACTAGTTGCGCCTTTATGCCACAGCTCTTGTCGTGACCGAGAATAGAACCACGTCTCATTTGTTGCCAATGTTTGCTCATAACTCTCTTCGTTCATGTACGCAAGCATCAGCACCTCTTTCGTTTTGTTATCCACAATAATCGCAGGTACTAGTCCCTTAGAAAAATCTGGCACTACCATCTAACTGCCACTCCTTCCTGTTTTAGCTCCGACTTAATCTCATCAATCGTCAACTCACCGTAATGAAAAATCGAAGCGGCTAATGCTGCTGATGCCTCTGTTTTCTTAAAGACATCTACAATATGTTGAACTGTGCCACAGCCACCAGAAGCAATCACTGGCACCCTAACCGCCTCTGCTACAGCTTTTGTTAAAGCCAAATCGTAACCATCCTTGGTACCGTCTCCATCCATACTAGTCAATAATAATTCTCCTGCTCCCAGCTCAACCACCGTTTTTGCCCATGAAACAACCTCTAACCCTGTATCAACTCGGCCACCTTGACTAAAGACATGCCACCTCTTAGACGACGGGTTGAACTTAGCATCAATCGCAACTACCATGCACTGATTACCAAATTTTTCAGCTCCTTCTTGAATCAATTCTGGCCGTTTGATCGCAGCTGAATTTAAAGAAACCTTATCAGCACCCGCTCTTAATAGTTTCTGCATATCGGAAACTGACTGAATGCCACCACCAACAGTCAACGGAATAAAAACCTCTGCAGCAGTCTCACGAACAACTTCCACCATCGTTTTCCGTCCCTCTACAGTCGCTGTAATATCGAGAAAAACTAGCTCATCGGCACCTGCTTCTGAGTAAGCCTTCGCAATCTCAACAGGATTTCCTATATCCTGTAAATCAACAAAATTGATCCCTTTCACCACTCGCCCTGCCGTCACATCTAAGCAAGGAATTAGCCGTTTAGTTAACATTAATCACCAACCTCCACAACATCCGACATCGTCAAATTTCCATTGTATAAAGCTTTACCGCTAATGACACCGTAGACACCTAATGACTTAACAGCTTCTAAATCAGCTCGAGAACTAATACCTCCTGAAGCAACCAAATTAAGCTTCGGTACTCTTTCCGTTAAGCCGGTTAGCTGAACCAGATTTGGCCCTAAAAGAGTCCCATCTTTAGCAATATCTGTAAAAATAATCGTCTTAACACCTATTGCTGCCATCTCTTGAGCAACCGTTAAGTAATCACGATTTGAGACATCGAGCCATCCACGAGTCGCTACCAAACCATCCTTTGCATCAATCCCTACTGCAATTTTAGCCCCATGTGTCTGCACAGCTTTAGCAACAAATTCAGGATCTTCAACAGCCTTTGAACCAATAATCACACGCGACACGCCACTCTCAAGATACGTCGAAATTTGTTCCATCGACCGAATCCCTCCGCCTACTTGAATAGGAATATCAACAGCTGTCAAAATCGCTTTAATTACCTTTAAATTAGTCAAATCCCCACTCAATGCGCCATCAAGATCAACAATATGCAATGCTTGAGCCCCTTCATCAGCAAATGCCTTCGCTTGCTTAATTGGATCAGGATTGACCACTGTTTCTTGAGCAAAGTCACCTTGATAGAGTCGGACGCATCGCCCTTCTTTTAAATCAATCGCTGGATAGACTATCATACCCCCACCACTTTCCTAAATGCTCTTAATAGTTTCTGCCCCGCCTCACCGCTTTTTTCGGGATGGAACTGTGTGCCGTAAACATTACCTTTAGTAACCACACCAGGAACTAGCCCCCCGTAATCACTTGTCCCTAAAAGATATTCCTCTGAACACTCAACTAAGTATGAATGAACATAATAAAAATATTCACCATCAAGCTGATTGACTAACGAATTAGTCCCAGTCACCTGTAACGAATTCCATCCCATATGTGGAATTTGTAACCCGAGCTTGGTTGGAAATGGAATCACCCGACCAGGAATTAACCCTAGCCCTGCCGTTTCACCATATTCCGAGCTTTCTTCAAATAATAACTGCATGCCCAAGCAAATTCCTAAAAGAGGAATTCCTTTTTCAACTGCTCCTAATAACGGAGCAAGTAACCCCCGTTCTGTTAAAGTTGCCATGGCTTTAGGAAAAGCTCCAACTCCTGGTAAAACTAACCCTTTAGCAGCCAATAGGGTCTTTGGCTCAGCTGAAATAATCGTTTCCATCCCAGCTTTTTCAAATGCCTTACTCAAACTGCGTGTATTTCCTGTATCATAATCTACGATAACAATCATCTAAAGCACACCCTTAGTAGAATTGATGCCCTTAATAGCCGGGTTCACTTCAATCGCTTGGCGCAACGCTCGACCAAAAGCTTTAAACAGTGCCTCAATCTTATGATGCGTATTTTTGCCATAAAGAACCTTCAAATGAAGAGTCATTTCCGCATTAAAAGCAAGCGCCTGAAAAAATTCCTCAACTAACTCTGTATCAAACTCCCCTACTTTTGGCGAATCAAAATTTGCCTCAAATACTAAATAAGAACGACCACTCAAATCCAGTGCAACAAACCCAAGACTTTCATCCATTGGCACATACTCATGACCGTAACGGTTAATTCCAACCTTTTCACCAAGGGCTTCTTTCAAACACTTGCCAATCACAATCCCAATATCCTCAGTGGTATGATGGCTATCAACTGCCAAATCACCCTCGGCCTGACATTTAAAGCTAATTCGGCTATGACGAACAAATAACGTAAGCATATGATCCAAAAAACCGATACCTGTGGAAATCTCACAAACTGGATCACGCTCATCCAGTGCCAAATAAATGCCAATTGACGTTTCCGCTGTCTGTCTCTCTAATGACGCCTTTCTCATAACATCTCTCCTCATAGTTTGCTAATAACTTACTTCATATTATCTACTCAAATCTGATCTGGATTGCACGTGCATGAGCTTCTAATCCCTCTTCTCGTGCTAGAATCATAACCTGTTCTTTTTCTAAAGCCAGCGCCTCCTTTGTGTAAGAAATAAAAGCCGTTCGCTTAACAAAGTCCTCCACTCCCAAAGGTGAAAAGAAACGCGCTGTCCCACTTGTAGGCAAGACATGATTGGGACCCGCTAAGTAATCACCTAACGGCTCTGAAGCGTACGCACCAAGAAAAACTGACCCCGCGTGCTTGATTCGACTTAGATGAGCCATCGGATCGACAAGCTGAATTTCTAAGTGCTCTGGCGCAATGTCATTCATCAACGCAAACTGCGTCGCCAAATCAGGCACAATAAAGATTGCCCCATGATCAACTAATGCCTGTCGAGCGATAGTCTCACGAGGTAAACTAGCTAATTGTTTATCAAGTTCTTTTTGAACCATTTCTGCTAGCTTTTGACTAGTCGTGATTAAAATAGCTCGCGCCAACACGTCATGCTCAGCTTGAGATAGCAGATCAGCGGCAATAAACGCGGGATTGGCCGATTCATCCGCTAAAACAACGACTTCTGAAGGGCCAGCAATCATATCAATTGCAACCGTTCCAAATAAAATTTTCTTAGCTGTGGCGACGTAAATATTGCCTGGACCCACAATTTTATCAACTTTGGGAACTGATTGAGTCCCATAGGCCAACGCCGCAATCGCCTGAGCTCCACCAATCTGATAAATTTCCTCAATTCCGCATAATTTAGCCGCGGCCAATAATCCATCTGGCAATCCTTCAGGTGAACCTGGTGTCACCATTACAATCCGCTTAACACCAGCAATTTTAGCAGGCAATGCATTCATCAAAACCGAAGACGGATAACGAGCTGTTCCACCTGGGACATAAATTCCGACCGTCTCAATTGGTCGTACAAGCTGGCCTCGAACAACCCCAGCTGTTTCAGCATCAACAAAGCCTTGTTGTTTTTGTTTTAAATGAAAAGATTCAATATTGCCTTTCGCTACCTCTAACGCTTCAATCACCTGTTCATTCGTCCTTCGATAGCCTTCCTCAATCTCTTCACAGCTTAACCTAAGCTCTTCAAGTTCAACTTGATCGAACTGCTTCGTGTACCGTCGCAATGCATCATCACCATGCTTCTTGACCTCTCCAATAATCGCCTTAACCTGTTCTTCAATAACTAAGTCCTGTGCTTCGTTTACTGTATCAGCCACATACGCCTTCAATTCAGCTAAATCACCTGTTATTATTCTCATTTAGACGCCTGCCTTCTTTCTTTGGATATGTTCCTCCAGTTGATCGACTAACTGACAAACCGCTTGCTTATTTCTTTTAAGGGACACACGATTGACAATTAATCGGGTTGAAATTGGCATCATCTCTTCAAAAATAATTAAGCCATTTTCTCGTAACGTATCACCTGTTTCAACTATATCAACAATCGCATCAGCCAACCCTAATATGGGGGCAATTTCAACTGATCCCTCAATCTTAATAATCTCAATATCCTCGCCTTTTTCACGAAAATAACGAGCTGCGGTATTCGGATATTTGGTTGCAATAATTTTTCGACGATAATCAGTCATTTCATAAGAAGGAATCGAAGCCACACAAAACTGACACTGACCTATTTCCAAATCTAGCATTTCAAAATGCTCGTTTTCATCCTCATACAAGACATCACTCCCAACAATCCCAATATCCGCCACACCTTGTTGTACATATGTCAGGACATCAACAGCTTTAACTAAAATAAACTCATAATCATCATGAGGACTCTCAAAAACTAGCTTACGTTTCTTATTACGTAAAAAATCACACTTAATCCCCACTTCTTCCAATAAATCAATGGTTTTCTGTTCGATACGCCCCTTAGTTAAGGCAATTTTCAATTTATTCATGCCCTAGACCTCCATCTACTCCCACCTGCTCACTAATCCCTTCTTGCGAAACAACTAACACACGAGGAATTTGCCACTTTTTAGCATGTGCCACTGTATCCCTCAATTCTCGGTGTAAACTCAAACTACTGTCAGGCACATTTTCCAGTAACTCCTCTGCCGCTCTCAAGGAATCATCAGCGAAGTGAATCAAGGTTTGAATCCCCTTAGGCTTATCCAGCTCACCTTTTCGTTCTTTGATATAAATAATTCGATCTAAGTAAAAGACTAAACCAACGGCCGGCACCGGCTCCACTGAAAATTCAGCCAATAACTTGTCATAGCGACCTCCACTTAAAAAACAATCAGAAGACTGATCCGTATACCCTTTAAAAGTCAATCCTGTGTAATAATTAAACTCTTGCACTAATCCAATGTCTACCGTCAGTGATTGAGTTGGATACACCTGCTGAACCTGCTTGATTAACGACTCTAACTCAGAAATAGCCGATATAATAACAGGGTGCGTCGTAACATCCAGAACCTCTGCTAAAATATCAATTGAACCAAATAGTCGTGGTAATTTTGAGACTAGTGGGTATAACTCATGCGCTCGATAATCGGCTAGAAAAGTCTGCATCCCAGAAGAATTTTTACTCTGAAGCAACCATTTAAATTGTTCCTCAGCCTCACCTGTTAACCCAAATTCTTTCGTAATTGTTTGAAAAATTGCCGCATGCCCTAACTCTATTTGAAAATTAGTCAGTCCACTTTTTTGAGACACACTAATCGCATTGATTAAGCATTCTGTTTCAGCTTTTAAGGAATCATAACCGATTAACTCCATTCCAGCCTGTAGCTGCTCATTATATTCACCTGAATGCCCTTTATTCATTCGAAAAACCTTGCCACTATAAGAAAGTTGCACAGGTGGTATCACACCGGTTGTGCTAATGACTCGCCCAATTGGTAATGTCATATCTGGACGCAGTACAACAATTCGTCCCTGATCGTCAAAAAAACGATACCGAGACGTCGCCTTTTGAGCCATTCCATCAAACACCTCTTCAAATTCAATCAGCGGTGTTTCAATTCGTTGATAACCGCGTCCCATAAAATGTCGATTAACCAGACTTTCAAGTCGATGGCTCTGAACGGCCTCTTTAAATAATTTGTCTTTCGTTCCATTTGGTAAACTACGATTCCACTTCATCTCGTCACCCCTCATTGATTTTTAATTAAAAAATAAAGACAAAACAATGATAAAACTCACAGAATATTATATCTATCCTAGCAATTATCACGACTAAAGTAAATCATTTTCCATGTAAAAAATCATTTTTTCTCATAATTTCGACATTTCCTCCCCAACTAGGAGCCATCTAGTGGTATAATTTGTCCAAACTCACTGATGATAATGGAGGTCAGTCAATTGAAAAAAGATGGACACACTCATACCGAATTTTGCCCACACGGCAGTTTTGAACCTACAGAAAAAATGATTCAACAGGCAATTCGACTTGGATTTACAGAATATTCTATTACAGAGCACGCTCCGTTACCACCTGATTTTGGCAACATATATGGAGGAAAATTGGAAGGGCTAGCCACTGCCAGTATGGCTTTTAATGATCTGCCACTTTACTTTACCACAATGGAATCCTTGCAAAAAAAATATGCCAGTGACCTTAAAGTAAATATTGGCTTTGAAATAGACTATTTACCAGATTTTGAGGGTTGGACAAAAGCCTTTCTTGACGAATATGGGCCACGTACTCAAGATGGCGTCCTTTCTGTTCACTTTCAACCTGGGATAGCGGGATGGTGGTGTTTAGACTATACACCTGAGGAATTTGAAAAAGGGTTGGTTAACTACTATTCTGATTTTTCAGCCATTTATGATATTTATTTTCGCTTAATTGCGGACTCCATACAGGCTGATTTAGGCCCCTATAAACCAAAACGACTAGGACATCTAACCCTTATTAAAAAATTTGAAACATTCTTCTCAGCTGAAACTGACTTTACAAAGGACAACTGGTTGACAATTTCTCAACTCCTAAAGCAGATTGCAGAAGCCAATTATCAACTAGATATTAACACTGCTGGACTAGATAAACCATTCTACAAACAGCTCTACCCATCTAAAGATATTCTATCAAAAGCTCAAAGCTTGGGTATTTCAGGATGCTACGGCTCAGACGCTCATCAAATCGCCGAAGTTGGGCGTTACTATTACAAATTTCTCGAACATTAATAAGTAGAGGGTGAGACACTCGTCTCACCCTCTACTTATTACATTTATATTTTTAGATGAATCCCTTATTTACATATGAATAGGTAAACCTTGAGCTAGCTCTGCTGTCTCCATAATCGCTTCAGCAAGCGTGGGATGGCCATGGACAGTTAGTGCCAAATCCTCGACCGTTAAATGAGTTTCAACAGCTAAGGTTATCTCCGTAATCAGCTCACTCGCATTTACACCGACGACCTGTCCGCCAAGGATCGTCGAATCACGATCAACAATTAAACGGATAAACCCTTCAGATTGATTAAGCGAAAGAGCACGACCATTTCCTTGTAAAGGAAATTGATACGCTTTGGCCGATAGTCCTTTGGCCGTTGCTTCTTTCAATGTCAAGCCAGTACTTGCTAATTCTGGATCAGTGAAACAGATCGCTGGCATTGCTTGATAATCCTTTTGAACCTTATGACCCGAAAGTACCTCCGCAGCAACTTTGGCATCGTAGCTAGCCTTATGAGCTAAGGCTAAGCCTTCAATCACGTCTCCAATTGCCAAAATATGGGACTTCTTCGTTCGGTAATCAGCACCAACTGGAATCAAACCTCGCTCATCAACCTTAATCCCTACTTTTTCCAAACCGAGCTGATCAGTATTTGGCCGTCTTCCGACTGTAACCATTACATAATCAGCCTCAACCTCTTGTAACTGGCCGTTGATTTCATATCGAACAGTGACACCATCTTCTGTCACAATCCCTTCCTTTGCAAGTGCATTTGTATGAACCATTACTCCTTTTTTCTTAAAGGAACGCGCAACATGCCTTACCATATCTGCTTCATAGCTTGGTAACAGACTCGAAGAGCCCTCAAGTATGGTAACCTCTGTTCCAAGATTAGCATAAGCCCCACCTAGCTCAGACCCAATTACACCACCACCGATGATAACAAGTCGCTTCGGAATTTCTCTCAAATTCAAACCACCTGTCGAATCAATAATTCGGTCACCAAAAGGAAATCCTTTGATCTCTATCGGGCGACTTCCTGTTGCGATAATTGCTTGCTTAAAGGTGTATTCCTTCCGCTCTTCTGAATCAACGGCGATTGTATTAGCATTAATAAACGTCGCGTTCCCTTTTAAAACAGTTACCTTGTTCTTTTTTAATAAACCTTCAATTCCATTTGTGAGTGACTTGACCACTGTCTCATTTTTCCAGACCTGAGTTTGCTGAAAATCTAAGCTCACCTGCTTCACACGAAGACCTAAAAAGTCAGAATGTAAACTTTCTTGGTAACGATGTCCAGCAGTAATTAACGCTTTAGAAGGAATACAGCCGACATTCAAACAAACCCCACCAATTGCCGTTTTTTCGACAATTGTAACGTGTTGCCCCAGCTGTGCCGCCCTAATTGCAGCCACATATCCACCAGGTCCCGATCCAATTACAAGTGTTTCAATCTTATTTTTAGTCATAATGTCCCCTTCTTTCCACCTTTATCTATTATCTATACAAGTAACTTGTAGGGACACTCTAGTAGCGCGACAAGGGTTGCTAAAAAACTGGCAACAGGTGCGCCATCACTAACACGATGATCAAATGATAAACTTAATGTTACACTTGGGCGCAATTCAACTTGCCCCTCTGCACCTTTATAAATCCCGTCAAATATGCTACTAACTCCAAGAATAGCAACTTCTGGTGCATTAATAATTGGATTGAACTGCCTTACCACCCCTGCTCCCAAAGAACTTATAGTAAAGGTGCCACCTGACATATCTTCTCCCGTCAGCTTACCCTCTCGCGCTTTTTGAGTCACACTCTTCACCGCGACTGCCAGTTCACTTAGAGTCATTCGAGCCACATCCTTGATGACAGGAACAACCAATCCTTCCGATAAAGCCACTGCCAATCCAATGTTCACTTGGCCAAATTCGTGAATACCATCTGCTAACGCATGGGCATTTAATCGCGGAAACTCCTGCAATGCGATTCCCACTGCCTTAACAATTACTTCCATATAGCTCAAGCGCTTATTCGCTTTGTCCTCAACAATAGGCAATAGCTGTTCTCGAAGAAGAACTAATTGGCTTAAATCAACCTGGGCATTCATTGTCACATGAGGGATAGTTGCTTTACTTGCTACCATTGAATCCGCGACGGCCTTTCGCATTCCTTGCCAAGGAATAAGCGTCTCTTGATCAAGCTCCTGTCTAACTGACTGATAAAAATTCGCAACATCCTCTTTATGAATACGACCATTACGCCCACTACCTATGATTTTCGCTAAATCAAGCCCTCGCTCCCGAGCAAGCTTACGGGCGGCTGGAGTCGCTGGCTGCTTCTGATCATGGAGCAACTTCGTTGTTGCTGTTACTACAACTGTTTTTTCCAAATGATCCGCTTGAATCGTTTCTGAAATCACACTCTCCTCGGCGCTAGGTGGCGTCTCTGGTACCTCTTCACCAGCAACTCCAAGATACGCGACAATCGAATTTATCGGAGCACTTTCATCTTCTTTATAATACCGCTTAAGCAAAATCCCTTCTTCATAGGCTTCAACCTCTATTGCAATTTTATCTGTCATCACTTCAAAAATTGCCTCACCAACCTCAACAGAATCGCCTTCTTCTTTGAACCATTGAGTAATACTTCCCTCTGCCATCGTTGAGCTTAATTTCGGCATAAGTACTTCATGAGCCATTCTCAGTCCTCCTCTATCCACACTAGTGCTACTCTTTTAATCAAAAGTCCTTCATTCTCTCGAGTTGGGTCTTAATTAACCTTTCGCCATCATCTCGCGACACGCCTCAACAATATCTGAAACCTGAGGGACGGCCAATTTTTCCAGCTCAGGATGATAGGGAATCGGAACCTCTTCACCTGCTAGGCGAACAATTGGTGCATCTAAGAAATCAAACGAATCATTTTCTACAATAACACTGGCTAACTCTGCACTAAACCCACTTCTTTTAACTGCTTCGGTCACAACAATAGCTCGCCCAGTTTTTTTAACTGACTCAATAATCGTTTGCTTATCTAGTGGCACAATCGTCCGTGGATCGACCACTTCAATCTCGATCCCTTCTGCAGCTAAATGGTCTGCTGCTTCTAATGCTTTGTGCACCATAATCCCTGTTGCAACAACAGTAATATCCCCACCTTCTCGTTTAATATCAGCTACGCCTAAAGGAATCATGTACTTTCCTTCTGGCACATCCCCACTCGTTTTATAGCAAAGCTTATGCTCATAAAACATCACAGGATTGTTATCTTCAATCGCCGCATGTAATAAGCCTTTAGCATCATAAGCCGTCGCAGGTTGAACCACCTTGAGTCCAGGTACATGAGCTGTCCAATTCTCTAAGCTTTGTGAGTGTTGCGCAGCAGCCCCGGTCCCTGAGCCTCCCGGTGTTCTCATCACTAGTGGAATCATCGCCTTCCCGCCATACATGTAATGAATTTTTGCTGCTTGATTAACGATCTGATCCAAGGCAATCGTAATAAAATCTGAAAATTGTAACTCATAAACTGGACGCATTCCGGTCATAGCCGCTCCCACAGCTGTGCCTGCAATCGCACTTTCTGAGATGGGTGTCGACCGAATCCGCTCTTCGCCAAATTCTTCTAGCATCCCTCGCGTTACTCCAAAAGCACCGCCATAAACACCGATGTCTTCCCCCATTAAGAAAACATCCTGATCCTCATCCATGGCCTCAGTTAAGGCTTCTCTTACCGCTTCTAAATAAGTAATTTCTCGCATTCTTTTAGTTCCCCCTTAATCTGAATATACATCGTCATACAATGCCGTCACCGCTGGCATCTCGCCTGCCTCAGCATATCTGACCGCTTCCTCAATTGATTCTTTCGCCCGCAAACGAATCTCTTCGGCTTCTTCTTCAGTAAATAACCCTGCGGCTATAAATCGTTCTTTAGCTAATTTAATTGGATCTCGATTCTTCCGCCAATCCTCTTCCTCTTCCTTCGTTCGATATTTTTTGGCATCCGATTTTGAATGTCCCTTCCACCGATAGGTCAAGGCTTCAATCAGCGTTGGACCGTCACCTCTTCGTGCTCTTTCAACCGCTTCATAGGTCGCATCAATCACAGCAATTAAATCGTTGCCATCTATCGTGAGTCCCTCTATGCCGTAAGAGCTTGCTCGGTCACTAAGATTAGCAACCCGAGTCATTTTTTCAACGGGTCCGCTCATCCCATATTTATTATTTTCAACAAAAAAGACCACAGGTAACTCCCAAACAGCCGCTAGATTAATCGACTCGTGAAAGCTCCCCTCATTAGTCGAACCATCTCCCGCATAACAAAGAGCAATTCTATCCTGCTTCTTAAGCTTGGCAGTCAACGCCGCTCCCGTTGCAATCGGATAACCACCGCCGACAATTCCATTAGCCCCGAGATTTCCCGTCTCCAACTCGGCGATATGCATCGAGCCACCTTTCCCTTTATTCGTTCCATTAGTCCTACCAAAGAGTTCCGCCATCATTCCATTGACATTGGTCCCTTTAGCAATTGTCTGACCGTGCCCTCGATGAGTCGCAGTAATCCAATCCGTTTGCCTTAGAACTGCGCCACTACCTGTAGCCGTTGCTTCCTGTCCAACAGCCAAATGGGTAGTTCCGTGAATAAGTCCACGAGCGAACAGCTGATCCACTTTTTCATCAAAGAAACGAATGGTCCACATAGTTTCATATAAACTAATTAATTCATCATCGCTTAAATGAGCTTTATTCGGTATTGACATTGTCATCATCATTTTCCTCCATTTAATCATCATTTCGAGTAAACTGTTTAATCGCCGCAGCGACTCCTGAGTGATTATTTGATTTCGTCACATAATCACTCAGCTCTTTAATTGTCTGGGGACTATTTGCCATAGCGACGCCAACACTTGCTAACTGTAGCATCTCTAAATCATTGTAATTATCGCCAATTGCTAATAGTTGATCCGTCGACAGGTTCAAATGAGTCAACAACTGTTGCAGAGCCGTTCCCTTATTGATTCCTTTTGGGACAACTTCCAAATAATGCGGCTCACTAAAATAACAATCTACTGATTGTAAAAGTTCTGAATGTGTCGCTTGATAAAATTGCTCAAGTTTTTCTGGCTTCCCTACTATCATAAATTTATAAAAGGCCGTCTGCCTGTCTAACTGCGATACCTCACAATACTGCAAAGGAACCGCAGATAAATAACTTTCTCTAACTGTGTAAGAATTGATCTCCGACTTAAATGAAACAATCCCCTTTTCCGTAAAACCATGGACACCTACTGAATAAGGTTCTATCAGCTGACAAATCATTTCAGCGGTCTGTCTAGACAACTGCTTAGAAAAAATAGGCATTTTAGCTTTCCGATTCATAACTAACGACCCGTTATACGCCACATAATAAGATAAGTCGGTGGGCAAACGAAGAAGCTCGCTGACCTTCTGAACCCCTTGAATCGGTCGTCCTGTACATAAAACAACCTCAATCCCTTGTTGCTGTGCCACTAAAACCGCTTCTCTATTAACTACTGAAATTACCTTGCGATCATCCAGTAAGGTACCATCAATATCTAGTGCAATTACTTTTATTGTCATTGTTTTTCAAGCCTTCACCGTTATGATAAGTGATGAATAATCTCATCACAGCATTGTTCCATCCCCATTTTAGTAATGAAGGCTGTCCCATTAACAATTGGGCACTCATCATTAAAAGAATGTGGCCCAATCGCCACGATTACAGTTGGATTGATCTCAGCTAGTGATACCTCATAAATACTCCCACCAATCACCTCAACCTCAATCCTTTGTTCCTTTAAATAGGTTGTAATAAACTCTGTAGCAAAATTTAATTTATTTTGCGATGTACCTGAAGCTACTAAAATTTTTTTCATTTTTCTCGTAACCTTTCCATTTAATAAGTACGTCCGCCATCTGCTAAGATGATCTGACCATGAATATAAGAACTCTCAGGACTCGCTAAAAATAGCGCTAAATTCGCAATGTCCTCAGCTTGACCAATACGGCCAATCGGAATTTTTTTTATCAGCTCGTCGCGACTCGCTTCCGTCGGATACAGATGATCTAAAATCTCCGTCTGGATTACCCTTGGAGCAATCGCATTAACATTAATTCCTAAAGGACCCAACTCTTTTGAAACAGTTCGCATCAACCCATGCTGACCAGATTTTGAAGCCGCATAGTGTGCGCCTCCACCAGTCCCCGTAATCCCCGATCCCGAGGTAATAAAAATAACTTTCCCCGGACGGTTCTGTTGACTGCTCTCTAAGAAATCGTTATGGAAGGCCTTTACCGTATAAAAGGAGCCCCCCAAATTAATTGCCAAAACGCGCTCCCATTCATCTGCTGCAATTTCAGCAATTGTATGACGATAGCTGATTCCAGCATTAATAACTAACACATCAATCCGTCCAAAAACGCGCATAACTTCTTCCCTTGCAGCAGTCAATGTCGCCATCTTACTGACATCCGTTTTGACAAAAAGCGATGCACCATACATCTCACTCAGCTCAACTGCTAAAGCTTCGCCTGCCACTGAATCAAAGTCTAAAATAACCGTTTTAGCGCCCTTTTTAGCAAAACTTTCAACAATACAACGCCCAATTCCTTTAGCTGCTCCTGTCACCACAACGACTTTCTCGCTAAATTCACCCATTCTTTCAGCTCCTAACTACTTCATGATCTCAATGATTTTAGCAATATCTTCATCCATCCCTATTCCTGTTAAAAAAGAAAGAGCTCTAATGACTGGAATCTCATCACTTTCATAAGACGTGGTAGTCACCACTAGGTCAGCCCCGTTTATTTTTGATGGCAATTCCGCTACCTTACATTGTTCCACGGTTGCATTGATATTGTTTTTTGCTAACTCCTCTTGAACGCGCATACTAACAACCGTTGATGTTGCAACACCTGTTCCACAAGCAATTAAAATATGTTTTTTATTCATGATGACACTCTCCTAATTTCTAATTATTTTATGATTCTGGAAATTGTTTTTTAATATCATTTCTTACCCAATACCACAGGCCACCATATAGGACCAACCCAACTATTCCTGAGGCAAAGGCCGGGACATTGGTTGGATCAATTAGTTTTAGCATGATCCAGAGAGTTAAGTGACTGCTCATATCAATCCCAGAAATCATCGTAGCTCCTTCTGGAAAAGCAAAGCCAACTGCATGTGCCATAGTCGTCGTTAACGCGCCTAGGTTAGTGGCAATAAAGAGCACCAGGCAAATAGAGACAATCGCATTTAACAACCCACGGAAAATATTGCCCTTTGAAGCTGCGACAGACCAAATAACTGTAAAAGGTAACACGGCTAAATCTGCAAATGGCAATAAACGGTTAAATGGCAGAATTGCTGCTAAAAGAATCGTAATTGGTACCATAATCAAGGCAACTGTAATAATCGCTGGATGCGCAGTCACAACAGCTGCATCTAACCCAATATAAACTTTTTTCCCAGGGAAACGTTTTTGAATAAAACTCTTAGCGGCATCCGCAATCGGCGCCAGTCCTTCCATCAATAATGCGACCATTCTTGGCATTAATATCATAACGGCCGACATTTGAATCCCTAATTGAATGATTGCCTGAGAATCATAGCCTGCCAAGAATCCCATGCCTATTCCTAAAATCAACCCAATCATCATCGGTTCTCCAAACAAACCGAGCTTATCCTTTAAATTTTTGGCATTGATATCGATTTTGTTCAAACCCGGTATTTTATCCCACAATCTGTTGAGGGCATACGTAATCGGAGCAAAGTTGACTGTCTCACCATGAGGCAGTGAAATCCCCGGTAGTCCAAAGAAATTCTCAACCGCCGGTGCTGTCCAGTCAGCCAATTTGAAGATAACAAACGCATTAATCAACGAACAAACTATCGCAATCCAGATTGACTTTGTCGCGTAGTAAATCATCGCTCCTGGAAAAATCAAATGCCAGTAATTCCATAAATCAACATCCATTGTTTTTGTCATATTGTAACGAAGTAAAATAATATTAAATATAAAGATAACCGGTATCAGCAAAACTGCGATTGGTGTCGCAAACGTAATCGCCGCTCCAATCGGCCAACCAACATCTAGAATGTCGAGATTCAACCCTAGACGCTCAATCATTGCTTGTGAAGCCGTTCCAACTGAATCAGACAAAAGACCAATGACTAAATTTAACCCAGTAAACCCTATCCCAACAGTCAACCCCGCTCGAAATGATTTACTTAATGATTGACCTAAAATCAAGCCAAAAACTGTTAAAATAATTGGCAACATTGCCGTTGCTCCTAAATCAAGAATATAATTAACAGCTGATTTAATAATTTCTAACATGCTTACATCTCCCTTATCATATTTTTCTTCCCACCACTAACAACTTATTTCCCCTAACAATTGATTGATTCTTGCCATGTCAGTCCCTTCTTTGATTAATTTTAAAGAGGCTTCATTTTGACATAAGCCAATTAATCTCTGTAACATCACTAATTGATTTTCGGGCTCCTTAATCGCAAGCATAAACACAATTTCTACCTCTACCTCTTGACCAGGACTCGCCATCACCTCAAACGTTACTGGTTTTTCAACTATCCCAACGAGAAATCCTTCATGAATGACATGCTCGCTATCGGTATGTGGAATCGCAACACTGATTCCCTTTGTTGGCAAACCTGTTGGGAACTCCTGTTCTCGAAGAACCACCGCCTGCTTATAACTTTCTTTAACATATTTTTCTTCAATCAGAACCTCACTCATTTTTTCCAAAAGTGTGACACGTTCTTCTGCGTCGAACTGTCCATACATAAATTGTTCTTTGGCATCATACAGTAATTTTTTCATTAATTATCCCCATCACTTCATTTTCTAATAGTTTAATCTGCTGCAGTATCTCGGCCTCGGTCTGACACTGATCCAATCGTTCGTCAAACTTTCCTCTACCTAATATTTCCGTTAAATTATACAAACAACTGCCAATATTATCCTGATCTGCAATACTAAAAGCGATCACATATTTGACTGGATCATTTTTTTGATGATTAAAATTAACAGGTATTTCTAACCTGACAAAACTCGCTCCCGTCACTAGCGCCCCATTCTCAGCGTTGGCATGGGGAATCGCGACTCCCGGATAAATCACCACATAAGAATCCAACTCATCAATAATCTCAATCATCGAATCAATATAAGTATCCGTAATTAAATGGTCGTTTAACAATAACTGCCCACCTAGAGTAACCGCTTCCTGCCAATTACTGGCCTGACCATCTAAAAGAACCCGCTGAGGAGGCAAGATATCAGATAATTTGGCAATCTCTCTCGTTGGTCTGGATTCCTTATCAGCATCAAAATGAGAAAAAAAGACCGTTTCAACGACTTGATTCTCTGTTACTTTTTGAGCCTGCAAATGATACACTTGTCGCTGAATTTCCATAATATTGGCTTCCGTTAAAATTGGCTTAACAATCACCAACGGCTCTGTAAATTGACTAATCGGCACAGTCGAAATAACTAAATCCTGTAACAACTGTGGACTCGTGAAAAGATCATGGGATGACGCAACGGAGACAATATCTATCTGCGGAAAAATTGTCTTGATTTTCGCTTTTAGCAATTGCGCCGTTCCCCTACCTGAGTTGCATACTAGCCGTACCTTGATAATTGGCTGATCACTGGTACTGTTTTCAATAATAGCCATCACATACATCACAATAAAAGAGACCTCATCGTCTGAAAAAGACTTTTGTAAATACGTCTCCAAATTCAGCAAACCACTTCTCACAATTGGGAAAATATCGCCGTATGACTCAAAAATTTCTGGCAATAATTCATTTTCAACCGTCGTATTTTCTTTAATCCGCAAGATAGATAATTTTAAGTGATTTTCCAATAATTCAAAGAGATCGCTATTTAAATAATATTTAATAGCTAACTTATGAGACAAATTAAAAATGAACTCATTAATCAAAATTTGAATTTCAATCGAATCAATCTTACGGCCATTGTTTTTCAAATAACTTTTTTGGCGTAAATTGGCTGTTAAGTAAAGCAATTCATTCTTAGAAAATACCACCTTAAACGCTTCTTCAATTTTGGTTGCCAAACACTTAGCAAGGCCGTACTTTGAACTGTTAACTAACTGCTCATGGTTATCAAGTTCAACAACCGTTTGCGATAAACGTAAGCGTTCGACCACAAGTACTAAATAACAAACCACCTCTTGATACGAAAAATCGGATAGCTGTAACTGATTTTCTCGTTCGGCTTCGATTAACAGCTGCTTCATCTTTTGATAGATGTTCTGCTTATCAATAATATTCAGCAACAAGTTTTGAAAAATATGATACTCATTTCCAAATGTATAATCATAATCGCTAGCGAACAATCCATTCATTAAAATCAATTTCAACATAGCTTGGCGGATGTCTACCTCTCTCCCATGTATTTGATACCCTTTGCCTACTTGAGAAAAAAGCTCCAATTGATTTTTCTTAAACCAGATTTTCAATTCTTCAATGTCACTAATCAAAGTGTTGCGACTAACTAGCACATATTCAGACAAATAATAAGTTGTAACATAGCTTTTTGAGGTTAATAATAACAACGCTAAAATGGTTCGCCGTTCGTTTTGTGATAGGCGATAATGCTGAAAGGAGGTATACGTTTTAAGCGCTTTCGTCCAATCGACATCAACAGTAAAGGTGATCATTCCATTCTCATCAAAGTAAAGCTGACCTTGTTTATCTACTTCGAATTGCTGATTAATTTCATTGATATCATTACGAATTGTTTGTTCCGATACTTTAAATAATTTTGCGTAATCCTGAAGCGTTTGTTTCTTGCCATGTAAAATATCCAGTATAATCTTATTAATTCTCCTGTTCATCTTGGGCACCTCCACAATTTCATTATAATTTAGAACACATTTTTCACAAGACCAATTCCTTTGATACCGATTTCAAACAATTTGTGTTAGCCACAAAATTGAGTTTTAAAACAGCCCATGCTATGATCCATTTATCCAGTATCCTCTTCTTTAGTTCATTATTTAGTACCGACTAAAACTTAACTAAGGAGCTAATTATACTATGAAAGCCTTACAAAAAACGAGACCGGGTTATGCCCACATGACCTACAAAACGGTGCCAGATCTGGCACCTGGAGTCAACGAAGTCAAAATCAAGGTTCTTTACTCTGGGATTTGCGGATCTGACATTCATAATTTCAAGGGCGAATATACCAAAGTAACGCCCTTAACACTTGGCCATGAGTTTTCTGGTCAAATCACTGCTATTGGTAAAAATGTCACCACTCTAGCGATTGGCGATTACGTTAGCAGTGAAACAACTTTCTCAGTTTGTGAAAAATGTAGCTACTGCCTAGAGAAAGACTATAATCTTTGCAGTGACCGTCAAGGTATTGGCACTCAGGTAGATGGGAGCTTTGCCGACTATGTTTTGGCAAAAGCGGACCGCTGCCACAAACTTCCCCAAAATATCTCCCCCCAATCGGCTGCCATGCTCGAACCACTAGCCTGTTGCGTCCATGCTGTAATGGAAAAAACCGTTATCCAGCCTAAGCAAGTTATCGCTGTTTTCGGCCCTGGCCCGATTGGCTTATTGATGTCATTAGTCCTAAAAACCTACGATGTTACAGTTGTTTTAATCGGAATTACTGCAGATAAAAAAAGGCTTGATCTAGCCTTAACCCTTGGAATCGATTGGGTGATTGATAGTCAAGGAGACAATTGGGAAGCTGAGCTTTTCACCTTAACTAATCATCAGGGAGTTGACCAAGTTTTCGAATGCTCTGGCAACTCAATCGCTCTTGATAACGCCTTTAAAATTGTTAAGAAAAAAGGACGTGTTATCCAAGAGGGACTCTTTGCAACCGATCGAATTGAACTAACCATCGACCACTTAATCCATAAAGAAATTGAATTTGTCGGTTCACGCACACAGAAGCCAAGTTCTTGGGTAAAAGCAATCGCTCTTTTAGAAGAAGGAACTCTCAACCTAGATCCGCTCATCACTGCTATTTATCCCTTAGTCCAATGGGAGGAAGCCTTCCACGCAGTCATGTCAGGCAATGAGATCAAAGTCTTGCTACAACCGTAGTTAGTTGAGTAACAAACAAAAAGAGCTGTACCCATTTTTGGGTGCAACTCTTTTTACTGATTCTATTAGTTTTCACAATGACAATAAATTTTCGAACTAGATTACAGGCTTGATATCATTCATGTACGCATTTCATTGACACCCTTTTTCACTATTCCTGTTATTTTATATTTAGTTACCTTTTAATCATGATAATCAGCCGACTGCCCTTTAGTGAATTTAGCCTGTCACATAGCGATAAACGTTTCATTTAACTTAATTTATGCCGCTAAAGGCCTCTTTAACACAACTATTTCAGTACTGTTTTATTTTTTGTTCTATCAAGTAAATAATCAATACTCACACCGAAATAATCAGCTACTTTCACCAATGTACCAGCAGTCCATTCGATTTTTCCTGTTTCATATTGAGAATATGTATTTTGTGAAACATTCAATAGATTTGCCATTTCTTGCTGAGTTACATCATTATCTTCTCTTATCGAACGAATAGTTAAATAGTTCATTTTTATCACCCAACCTTATTATAATTATCTGTAATAAAGATATTGACTTTTATCTGTAATAAAGATACTATAAATTTATTAACCATAATAAATAAAAAAGGAGATATAAATTATGACAAAAAATAAGCAACCAATCAAAGCCGTGTCTCACCAAGAGCTGTACCAGATAAAAGTAACAACTTCAATCATGGTCAACTATACTTGAATTATTAAATAAATTTTTTGATAATCGACTGATGCCTTTGGATAAGAAAAAAATCATAAGAGAATTTTACTCCTTATCTCAAATTTACGGACCATTTATTGACGATTTTTTAACCTGTACTGATAAATTAGAACATCAAATTGATCAATTATTGCTAAAAGAAAAAGTCAACGTTTGACAATATTCGGTTCCTTCTTAATCTAGTCAAAAAAAGCAACTCTATCACTGACAGAGTTGCTTTCTTGCGATTTAATTAAGCAAACTATTTAGCTGCTTTAACATACTCACTTGACTGATCGCCTGCTTGACGTCCGAAGATAATAATATCGGCAACAGCATTTCCACCAATCCGATTTTGTCCATGAAGGCCACCTGCAGCTTCACCAGCGGCATACAAGCCCTTAATTGACGTGCCATCTTCTTTTAAGACTTCTGTCTTAGTATTAATCTTAACCCCACCCATTGTATGATGGATTCCTGGTGCGATTTTTATCGCATAGTAAGGGGCTTTTGATAGGTCATTATCCATACCGGTTTCACGGTTAAATTCGCCATCTTTCTTATCCTTAACACTTGTATTCCAAGTGTCAACAGTCGTTGTTAGAGTTGCAGGATCAACGTCAATTTCTTTTGCAAGCTCTTCAATCGTTTTGCCTTCTTTTACAAAGCCCTGTTTTTGATAAAAATCAATCGCTGTTACCCGCTCTTTTACACCAGCATCAAAAATTAAGTAAGCCGCTTTTTCTTTCAACGCAATGATTGCAGCAGAAACAGTATCGCGAGTTTCTAATTCATTGATGAATCGTTTCCCATCTTGAGAAACAAGAATCGCGCCTTCACCACGAACCGCTTCTGTAATTAAGTAAGAAGTCTCTTGCTCAACCGTTGGGTGAATTTGAATTTCTTTCATATCAACTGTTGCCCCACCAAGTTTTTCAATCATCTTAATGCCGTCACCTTGGCTTCCTTCTTGGTTTGTTGTCACAAACCCTTCAAGATCCTTGTTATACTCAGTCACCATGTCTAAGTTGGCTCCAAAACCACCAGTTGCCACGATCACAGCTTTACCAGCAATTTCTTTCTCATCTTTTCCATTAAAGGTTACTTTAACACCAGAAACAGCGCCATCTTTTTCTTCAATTTCTTTGACATCCGCATCTGTAAACAATGGAATCTCACGCTCATGAACATTACGCAAAAGACCGTCTACTAAATACTGACCAACGGCTGATCCATCAGCGGGACGGTGAGTTCGCTTAACACTCATACCACCGGTTGTTGTTAAATTACTTAATTCAATTCCCATAGAATCTAACCAATCGATCGCATCTGAAGAATGGTCAACAAAATAACGTAATAACTCTTTATCATTCGTATCCTTGCCGCCTTTTAACGTTTCATCAAAAAATAAATCATTTGAATCTTCAATGCCTTCTGCTTTTTGATACTTCGTTTCTGAAGCGTTCATCCCAGCCGAAGCCTTAACCGTATTTCCACCTGCTACAGGCATTTTTTCAAAAATAACTGGGTTCAAGCCTTTTTCCTTCGCTTCAATTGCTGCTGCCATACCGCCGCCACCTGCGCCAACAATAATGACATCATAGCTATCTTTCAATTCATCTAATGATGTTTTTTTCTGTTCAGAAGCACCTGATGTTGCATCTGATTTTTCTGTTGTTTCCTTTGTTTCAGTCGTTGCTTTCTGTTCTGCTTTACCACACCCCACAGCCAACATCATGACTGATACTAATGAGACTAATCCTATTCCTAACTTGCGTTTCATTTGAACTCCCCCTTGATTAAAAACTAGATAAACCTGGCTACCGTACTCCTGTAACCCTTGTTTACCACTATCTTAGTTTAACAAAAAGATTGTGAAATATCAATCAAAGTTTCAAGTTCTCATTCTTTCTTAATAATTTGACTGATTAATCCTCCCTTATTAAACAAGGCTTCTTCTTTTCCGCAACAGCTAATCAGTGATATACTATGAAGCAACAGGCCTATTTAACTTACCTTAGGCCACTTTTAATAGATAAGGAGACTCTGATATGTACCAATTGGCTCAAAGCTTAATCATAGAAAAAGACCTCGCTCGCAAAGTTAGTTTACTGGAATTTTTAACACATGCTGAAACAGTCACGGTCAAAGAAATTGCGGATCAAATCGGCGCCTCAGCTCGAACGATCTCATCTGATATTCAACAATTGCGTGACTCGCTGCCTAAGGGCTGGCAGATTGATTCCCTAGGAAATTCCGGCATTCGTTTGCGCCAACAAGGCTCTGTTCCTATCATCAGCCTTTGGGAAGAACTTGTGGAAGAATCCATCAGCTTTCAATTACTCAAACTGCTTTTTCGTGGTCAAAAACTTTCGGAAAGCGCGGTAGCCACTCATCTAGGCACCTCCCCAGAAAGTTTAAGACGTCTGATTGCTTTTCTAAACAAGGAGCTTTTCCATTATCATTTGACTATTTCAACTAAAAATAACGTCGTTTTAGAAGGGTCAGAAGCGGATATCCGGATTTTTTATCACCGCCTACTTTTACCCTTTACCCACACAAATTTCTTTTTTGATGACTACCCTATTCACGAAAATTTTTATTCTGACTTTCTAAATGAGTTAGATAACCAACAGTTAGCTCCCTCTGTAGAGCGCATCTGGGGAATTTGTTGGTATTTCATTAATACGATTCGCATCAAAGCAAATTGTCGAATTGATATTGAAGGCACTCATATTAATGACCCACTTTTTCAACTTTATTCACCTTACATCACTCAACTTTATCAAAAAGAAGGCATCTATCTCGATGGTGAAGAAGGTTTCTTCGCTTTTTATTGCTTTATTGAAAGTTGGAATTTCAGTGCCACCCCGCCAACTAAAACTGAAAATTATGTTAGAGCTCATTATCAAGACCTGCAACAAGCTTGTATCAAAACTGTTGCTCAGCTTTCGCAAGCCCTTGATCGTGACCTAACTCATACCTTTTTCTCAAAAAATTTACTCTTACTCTTTTTGAAATACACTGAGTCAACTAGTTTATCTGAGAAATTTGTCTTAGCTCATCTCGAAGTTTTTAATTACGGCAAACAAACCTATCCAGATTATTGGCAAGTATTAGCTCGCTTTTTACCAGAATCACCTTTCTACCAAGCACTTGCTTATCCTGAACACTTTATCAGCTCAGCAGTGTTACTTCTAGCAGAAGCAATCAGTCAAGAAACTAGCGCTCGTCGCCATATCTACTTCATCTACCAAGGCGAACCTGCTTGGAAGGCCTACTTAGCTAACGAATTAGACGCTATTTTTGGTGGAAGAATTTCACTGACTTCCATCGAAATGGAAGAATTATTGACGAAAAAGCTGGCCACGGAAGATGTTATCGTCACTAATCAACCCGTTGATGAAACCTTACCGAATAAAATTTTCTATATCTCCACCATCCCTACAAAAAATGATCTAAACCGAATTAAAGAACACTTTTCAGCTTTGTATTTTTCAGGGTTATAGTAAACAAACAAGGGGCTGTGACATAAGTCACGCCCCAATTTTATTTCGCGTATATTGTGCGATAAACGCGTTCCAAAAGTCTACTCACTACGTTTTACTACGCTACGCTTCGTTGTCCTAAACTTCTAAGCAATTAAAGTTGCAAGCCATCATTCTTTGGACTTTAGCCCTTAGAAATGAGGGACATCGAAGAGAGTTAAGATATCGAAGTTTACGTAGTGCTCGGAGCAAAACGACTTTTGTCACAGCTCCTTGTTAAAGCTACTATCTAGTAATTCCTAAGCAGCCTCTGTAGCCTCTTTCATTTGGCTAAGTTTTCCTTTAATCCACTTTGTTGTCATTTTCTCAAGCTCTACAACTACGAAGATAATGACCCCAATTGCTAAGACTAAACCATGTTGTTGCATAGTCAGACCTGTAGTGCCTATTACGCCTTGAACTACTGGCACATAGATTACAATCAACTGTAAAACAGCCAAGATTACTAAAGAAATCCAGATTGAACGATTCTTCAATAGCCCTTTGTTCAATGAGAAATCCGTTAACTCGCGACAATTTATCATATAAAAAGCTTGAGACATGGCGATGCTTTGTAGCAAAATAGTTTGTTGAACGGCTGCTGACTCAAACTGGTACATCAAGATGAATCCTAGACCTGTTATCATCACTGAGACATAAACGATTCTAAAGAGAGCGTAGCCCGACAAAATATTCTCCTTTGGGTCACGAGGATTACGCTTCATCGTATCCTTATGTGCAGGCTCAAAGCCTAAGGCATAAGAAAGCGTAATGGTAGTGACCATGTTCAACCATAAAATTTGAATCGGTGTAAGAGGTAACGGATGATTTGTCAGTAGCGCCACGATTACAACAAGTCCCTGTGCCAATGCCGTCGGTAAGAAGAAATTAATCGTCTTTTTCAAGTTATCGAAAACACGACGACCTTCCTTAACTGCTTTTGAGATTGTCGCAAAATTATCATCTGCTAAAACCATATCGGCAGATTGCTTACTTACTTCACTCCCTTTTATCCCCATAGCAACACCAATATCAGCCTTCTTTAAAGCCGGTGCGTCATTCACACCATCGCCAGTCATACCAACTACTTCACCGTTAGCTTGCAGAGCCGTAACGATTCTCAACTTATGAGCAGGTGTCGTACGAGCAAAGATATCATGAGTTCTGACTTGTTGCTGTAGCTCTTCATCACTCATCGTGTCAATTTGATACCCCTCAAGACCATTTTTCACATGCTTCAAACCAATTTGCTGACCAATAGCTGAGGCAGTATCAATATGATCACCAGTAATCATCTTCACCTGAATACCAGCCGCTAAACTCTCAGCCACCGCTTGAATCGCTGACGCTTTCGGCGGATCAATAATCCCCACAATTCCTACTAGCGTTAGCTCCTGCTCTATACTCTCATGACTCAACTCACCACAAGTCGGTGTTAATTTACGGTAACCAAAGGCCAGAACCCGTTGCCCCTGCTTCGCCAGTTCACTCGCCTTATTTTGCCAAAAATCTGAACGAAAAGCAGTAGTTGCACCACTCTCAGCCTGTAACTCGGACGTAGCAAACTGAAATAATACATCTGGTGCTCCCTTGACATAAAGTAGCTTCTCACCGTTAACCTCATGGACTGTCGCCATGTACTTATGCTTTGAATCAAATGGACACTTGTTAATCGTTGACAAACGAGGCACCTGATACTCTTTTGAATAATGCAATAAGGCTGTCTCTGTCGGATTTCCTTTAACAGAATCCAACTCCTGCCCCTCATGCTCAAGAGTATCTTGACAATTCTCCATGATGCTAAGTAAACGATCTTGATTATCGAGCACCTGATTCTCTTGCACATTAACCGACTCATCTGGCGTGACAATTGAAACAACCGACATCTCGTTTTTAGTTAGTGTTCCTGTCTTATCAGAGCAAATCACTGTCATTGAACCGAGTGTCTCAACTGCTGGCATGCTTTTTACAATAGCCTGCTCCTTTGCCATTCGACTTACTCCCATTGATAAAATCATCGATAGAACCGCTGGTAACCCCTCAGGAACAACCGCTACAATTAACGCGATTACAGCTGATACCAATAAATTCAATTCCATGCCATAACGAAACGAAGTAAAGAAGATCAAGAAAATACTGAAAAACATCAACCCTTTAAAAATCTGCTTATTCAAGGTATTCATCTTGCGCAGTAACGGTGTTTCCTGTTTCGGAACAGCCTGTAACGCTTGATTGATTTGACCAATCTCTGTTCCATCACCTGTCGCCACGACAATTCCACTACCAGAACCAGACTGAATCTGGGTCCCAGAAAAAGCCATATTTACTTGATCACCTATTGTCGCCTCACCTTGTAGCACATGATGACTCTTCTCGACAGGTAATGACTCCCCCGTCAAAATAGCTTCTTCAATTACTAACTGATGCGTCTCAACTAATCGTACATCCGCAGGGACGATATCACCAGATTTCAAGACAATAACATCACCAACAACTAAGGCTTCTGATGAAATAGTCGTGCGCTGTCCTTCAGAAAGAATCGTTGCCTCAGCTCCCAAAAGTTGACTAATTCCATTGAGTGATTCTTCCGCCTTTTTCTCCTGCCAATACCCAATCAACGCATTGATAATAACAACTGCGAAGATAATAACCATCTCTGCATAACTACCCGTAACAGCCTTTAATACCCCTGCTACCATCAAGATAATCATCAACAAGTCCTTAAAATGCTTGGCTATTTTTTGCCACTCCTTGATTTCCTGTTTCCCTGTTAATTTATTTTCACCGTTCTCCGCTAAACGTGTTTGACGATCACTCTCGCTTAGCCCAATTGCTGAACTCTTTAACGTCTTATAGATTTCACTTACTTTTACTTGATACCATTTCATAGTATCCGCTCCCTTCTATTATCTGCTTCTCGAAGGTGATTTAGCTCTTATAGAAAAACAGAAAAAATGAGGTAATGGTCACGTCACTTTTTATCTTTTCCTGAAGAGCTAGCTCGTGAAGCCACTCTTGATTACTTTTTAAGTATATAGTGAAAATAGAGATGATTAATTGCAACTTTTTCATAAAGCTCTGCAAATTTTCAGGTTTTCATCTATACGTTTCTACTCAACGCAAAAAAGGACAGAGTAAACGCCTCTCTCCTTTACTTATTTCATAATAAGAAGCAACTAATACATTAAAACAATCGCCCTTGTTCAATTTTGTATGGACTATGGATCCCTTCGATGATTTTTGGCATTTCATAGACTAAACCAAGGGTTTGGCATAACTCTTTTAATCGCCACTCTAATTCTCGCTGATTAACACTCCCACAATAATACTGATTCCCATATATCTGTTTATACTTTGCTAACTTCTCAGGAAAATATCTCGCCAAAAAAGCAAAATAATGATCTCGTTGACGATCTCTTAGTGTCATTCCTAACATCGGATATACATAACGAGCACCATTTTGACTCGCTTTTTCAATAACTCTTTTAATCATCTGCCAATTATCCGTAATAAAAGGCAATACAGGCATCAACATGATTCCTGAATAAATCCCTGCTTTCGCTAGTTTTTCTAATGCAAGTAATCGGTCAGAAGGTAGACTGACATTTCGTTCAAGTTGCTTAGCTAAGCCATCCTCAGCCGTACTCAAGGACAAGCTGACATTGACAGGCGAATGCCCCTTAATCTCCTGTAATAATGCGATATCCCTCACAACTAACTGACTTTTAGTGGCTAAGGATACTCCAAAACCATGATAATCAATTAATTCTAGCGTTTTCCGTGTTAATAATTCCTTACGCTCATAATAATTATATGGATCTGACATCGAACCAGCACCTACAGTTCCCTTTTCTCGCTTACTTTGAAGTTCTTGATGCAACAAGTTAATCCCATTTTCTTTTCCACGGACCCGATCAAATTCTTCAATTTGATAACACTCACTACGAGAATCACAATAAACGCACCCATGATGGCAGCCTTTATATAAATTCACGGTATAATCTGTTCCAAACCACTCAGATGTTTTATTCTTCATTAAAATCGATTTCGCTGGCACATAATCCATACACGTCACCTCTATCAGTTATTATAAAAGCTAACACTATGAGAGAGTCAAGTCTTTTCAGTTATAAAATAAGTTCCTTTAAAGATATACTTTGTATTCTGCCAAAACTCTGCTAAACTTAATAATAAGTAACAGTGTTTACATAAAAAGTATCGACAATAGACGATAAAAAATGGAGGATAATACATGAAATACAACTTAACAGCAGGAACAGCGTTTCCCTTAGTTGAAATTAGTTTAGACCGTGGTGAACAAATTAAAATGGAACGAGGTGCCATGGTTTATCACAACGGGCAAATCGAACTGGAAGGTAAGATGAATAGCAACGGCAAGGCTGGTTTAGGTGGCGTCATCAGCGCACTTGGCCGTTCAATGACTAGTGGCGAAAGCTTCTTTATTTCCCAAGCACGCGGACTTGAAGATAATGCTAAAATTGCTATTGCCCCTCCTTCTGTGGGATCAATTCGCGAACTGCAAGTCGGTGATGTTCACTGGCGTCTAAACACTGGCGTCTTCTTAGCCTGTGATGATAGTGTGACTTATAACATGAAAAAACAAAAATTAAGTGGCGCTTTATTTGGTGGCACAGGTGGCTTTTTCGTTATGGAAACCTCTGGTCGTGGTTCTCTACTTGTAACTAGTTTTGGTGACATCGTTGAATTAACACTGGATGGCAGTGTGCCATTTATCATTGATAATGAGCATGTAGTTGCATGGGAAGACGCTCTTGATTATAATATCCGAGTCGCTTCTGGCACATTTGGCTTTACGACTGGTGAAGGTCTTGTTAACGAATTCCACGGTCGTGGTAAAGTTCTTATCCAAACTCGTAATATTCAAGGGTTGGCTGGTGCTTTGGCTAAATTTATTCCAAGCTCAAGCAGTAAATAATCATCATTCACCATTTAAAACAAAAAAGCGTAAAATCAGAATAACTGATTTTGCGCTTTTTTATTGAGATAACCCGCATGGTTTATGTGGCGATACTTACGCTATTTTTTAGTCAAAATGACGGTAGATCAAGAAGCGGATCGTACTCCTCTGTCACATTTTTAGTTCGAACATAAGGCTCTTTATAAAACAATTGAACAGGCTCTATTTCTCTTTCGTTGCCGTCGATATCAAAATAAAAGTAAGTAACCCCCATATCAAGATAGGTCACTAATATTTTTATTCCCAGATAGTCACCTTGTGCTAGTTTTACCTCATAAATACTTTCAGTTGATTCATGAGTATGGTCGCTTCGTCTGAGATTAGTAATTTGATGTCTCATTACCTTCATCTCCTTTAGCCATAAACTACCACAAAAAAATATTTTCGTAAATTAAAACGACTGTTATTGAACTTTTTTTTATGTATAAACTATGACTACAAGTAAGAATAAATCTGATAATATCGTATTAAAAAATAATTTATTTGAACAAGGGATTGCTACTCTCATTGAAGTACTAATTTTTCTTGAAGTTTCCTAATTCCGGATAGTCAATAGCCTAAATTAATTAAATCACAACTAGTTCCAAAAAAACGAGAGTGAGACAAAAGTCCCACCCTCAATAAGGAGCACTACACATTATTTAGCTATCGAATTTTACTCATTAGACTCAAAGTAAAACGACTTTATGTCTCTAATTCTGTGAGACTCACTATTTAAGCTAGTACGCCTCTTTTTTCATTAGGTAATAGTTTATTAAGAACAATTGCCGCAATTGATGCAGTGGCAACAGGTGAGCTTAATAAATATTGTAAAAATTGTGGCAAGCTTGCCACATAATCTTTCGGTACAAATGTAAGGGCTAGAGTAATAATAATTGGAATCGCGATAACATAGGTTTCTTTTTCGCCAATTTCAATTGCTTTCATAATCTGAAAACCACTTATTGCAATGATACCACAAACGACTACAAAAACACCGCCAATTACGGCTGAAGGAATCGCTGAAATCAACGCCGATAATTTACCTGAAAAACCAAAAATAATGAACCAGATCCCTGCAGCAACAAACACTTTACGACTTGCCACGCCAGTAATTGAAATAATTCCCGCATTAGTTGAATAGCCAGTAACTGGTGTTGAACCAACCAGACTCGCAATCAAGCAACCAATTCCTTCACCTAAAACACCTCGGTTTAACTGTTTATCTGTTAATTCCTCATCACAGACATTGCTCACTGCAAACCAAGTCCCTGTTGTTTCAGCCATCAATACCACGTAAATAATTAACATCGTTATGATTGCAGAAGGATTGAAACTAAAACCAAAATCTTTAAATGGTAGGTTAATCATTGAAAACCAACTTGCCTTGCCCACACCTGAAAGATCTAAAATCCCCATAAAATTAGCAGTCACTGATCCGACAATCAACGCTAAAATCACTGAAGCTATTTTAACGAGACGACCTTGCTTTGGAAAAACAGTGGCAGCTAAGGAACAAACAACTAAGACCAACGCTGACAGACTAGCCAAAATCAAATTTTGATTGATGGAACCACCTGCACCATTAAATATGTTGTCATTCAACGCCACTGGCATCAACGAAAGCCCGACAATAAAAATAATAGTTCCCCCAACAATTGGTGGGACAAACTGGCGGATAATTTTATTAAAAATTCCAGTAAACCCTAAAACAGTCAAGCAAATCGCTCCTACAAGTGAAGCGCCCAACACCGTTGACCACCCAGCAGCACCGCTGCCATTAGCAAAATAAATCCCTGCGACTGCTCCAATCGGAATAAATGACGGCCCTTGTGCAACTGGCAATTTCATACAGAAATAAGATTGAATAATTGTCGCAATCCCCGCTGCCAAGAAGGTTGCTTGAATCAGGCTTGACGTATCCTTCCCACTTAAGCCGATAATCGACGCAATAATGAATGGTACAACGTAAACATCCATCGCAAGAACATGTTGAATACCCAATAAAATCGCTTGAGGGGTTGAGACAGTTTCATCTGGCCCAACGGTTAAACGTGTATTAGTCGGGATTACTTTTTCATTAATTTCTTTCTTAATTGTGGTTTCCATTGTTAACTCCTTTTGTATGAACAAGTTGACCTTGAACCCAAACTTGTCGAATATTTGCAGCCTGACTTAGATAAATTATTTTTTGAAAGCGATCTTCTAGCGGTTCTTCTAAATCAAAAATAGGCAGTCGGGCCTCTGGAACATCTGTTTTAACTACAAGGGCATCCCAAGCGTACCCTTTCGCTAATTTACCAATCGGCAGGGATAAGGCTTGACCACCGCCAGCAGTTGCGTGATAAAAGGCCTCATTTAAAGTCACTCTAGAATCAGGAACACCGCGTTGGCTACTAGCCAAGCGTGTATCGACACCATCTTCTAATAAACGAGAAGACATCACCGCCTGCTTAATATTATCAAAGATACTTTTTGAAAAGCCGCCACTTATATCTGTTCCTAAGCCAATTTCCACCTCATAATCATCGGCATATTCTTTTAATGGAATAACCCCATTGGCAAAATAAGCATTAGAAATCGGGCAATGAGCGATAGCAGTGCCCGTTTCGGCAAATAGCTTGGCATCGTCTTTCGTTAAATGGTTACAATGAGCCATTACTGCTTTATCAGCCAACAAACCAAAATCATTGAGAGCAAACGCATCATTTTTTCCAAAACGCTCTTTAACATAACCGTGCTCCCAATCACTTTCGCTACAATGAGATTGAATGTGAACATCGTACTTTGCTGCCAGTTCACCTAGTCCAGCTAAAGCTTCATCCGTACAACTCGGTATAAAACGAGGTGTTACAACTGGATAAACCCCTTGTTTGGTCGTTTTATTCAAGGTTTGAACGCGTTGAATGAATTGTTCAGTCTCACCTAACGCCTCGGCTGTTGACTTATCTCGGTAGTAATCTGGATTTTGCTCAGGATCATCCATAACAACTTTTCCGACCAACCCACGCTGACCTTTTCGAGCGCAGATTTCAGCTAAGCGAAAACTCGCTTCTTGGTGGACTGTCGCAAAATAAAGCCCCGTTGTTGTCCCAGCTCCTAATAATTGATCAACTAAATCAGAATAAACTTGCTCTGCAAAATCTAAGTCGCTATACTTTGCCTCTAACGGAAACGTATAAGTATTAAGCCAATCAGCTAAAGGAATATCTAAAGCCGTTCCTGATTGAGCCCATTGTGGAGCATGTATGTGTAAATCCACCATCCCAGGCAATAAATATTCATTATCAGCTAAAGCAATGAAACGATCAGATTGTTCGTATTCTACTAATAATTTTTGATAGCTTGGGTTACTTGTTTGAATGACTTCCGCAATGATACCTTGCTCATCAATCAAAAATAATGCCTCTCTCAATACTTCAACTGTTTGCTTATTTTGACTGGTAAAAGCAGTCCCCTTAACAATTAACGAATAATTCAATCTAACAGCTCCTTTATTGTTCGAGTTATCTTTTGTAGAGTTTATTATACGATAAAAGAAAAGAGAAAATCAAGATAAATCCGTAAATATAGCACAAAAAAACTACGAACGTTCGTGTATTAGCTTATATCATGTGAAAAGTACCAATATCCCCAAAAAACTGCTAAATTTCCCTTTTTCCCTCGTTATTTCTTATAAAACGCCATTAAATTCTTATGATGCCTTATTTTATGCCAATCTAAAATTAAAGTAACAGTTAGCAGACTTCTTTTTAGGCAAGTTAGCCCCTTTTAAGGATAGGCATTGATTAGACAATTCGTGTGAGACATGATAAAACTAAAGTTAAGCCCCTTTGTCACAGTTTTATTCAGGGTGAGTTTAATAACAGATTTTGGAATAATTTCAACTCACATGTACGCTAAAGGCGGGCATGTTTGAAACAACAGCTACAGTTTGAGAGTTATACATTTATAAGCTGATTGTATCGGCCTTTCTTTCTGATAAAATACTTTTTAAATAACAGCTATGACCAACTCCATGTACACTTTTGAGAATTTGAACCGGTCGAGATTTTTTTGCTCAATAACAATTACCTTTTTTCTATCATATTTAGAGAATTAGTTTAATAACAGATTTTGGAATAATTTCAACTCACATGTACGCTAAAGGCGGGCATGTTTGAAACAACGAATACAATTTAAGTGTTATACATTTAAAAGCTGATTATATCGGCCTTTCTTTCTGATAAAACACTTTTTCAATAACAACTGTGACCAACTCCATGTACGCTTTTGGGGATTTGAACCGGTCGAGATTTTTTTACTCAATAACAATTACCTTTTTTCTATCATATTTAGAGAATTAGTTTAATAACAGATTTTGGAATAATTTCAACCCACATGTCTGCTAAAGGAGGGCATGTTTGAAACAACCGATACAATTTAAACGTTATACTATTAAAGACTGATTGTATCGGCCTTTCTTTCTGATAAAACACTTTTTAAATAACAGATGCGACCAACTCGATGTACGCTTTTGGGGATTTGAACCAGTCGAGATTTTTCCGTTAAATAACACTCATCCATTTTCAACAAAAAAGACAATTAGCTAAAAACTGCTAATTGTCAGATGCCATTTATTTTAATAAAGCTTTCTTCCGCCGATAAACGTAGCTAAGACTTGCGTATGTTTCAATTCTTCAGGACCGTCTTCCAAAATATTGTGATCCAAAATAACTAAATCAGCTAAACTCCCAACTGTAAGCTGGCCAATATCTGATCGACTCATGGCTTTAGCAGCCCCCAAAGTATGGGCTGTCAACGCCTGAGAGATAGTCAATCCTTCTATTGAATTAATTCCCTCAACAGGTAAACCGTCCATTCCTTGACGGAAAACAGCATAGTAAATACTTTCAATTGGTGTCACATCTAGCACGACAGGCGTATCCGTTCCAAAGCCTAAGATGGCGTGATTATCGATAAATTGTTTAAAAGCAAACATATACGGTAGCCGCTCTACTCCAACCTCCTCGGCTAAACTCTCATACCCCACTAAAACATGACTTGGCTGAACTGATAGAACTAACTGTGGTTGTCCAAGTCGATTAAAATCAGATGGATAAACACATTCCAAATGCTCAAGTGTATTGAATTTACCTGCTGATAAAGGAAATTTTTGATAGCTTTCAGCATAGTAATCCAAGGCCAAATGTGTTGCTCGATCACCTACCACATGAATGCGCATAGGCAAATCTAAACGATTGGCCGTTAAAATAAACTCACGCATTTGTTCAAGTGGAATTAATGACTGACCTCTATCACCAGAATAATGAGGATTAGGGTAATCAGCCATCATTAACGCTGTTCGCGTACTAGTAACACCATCAAAAAATTGCTTAACCCCACCTAACGTCACATAATCACCCGTCAAACACTTTTTCATCGCCAAAATCCGCTCAACGTCTAGTCGCATCGCTGGATAAAGACTCATCCTCATTGTCGGCTCTGTTTCCTTTAAAATCTCTTGATAGACCTCAGGATAGATTAAATCATCGCCACCGTCACCAGTTAAGGCAATGTCTGTACAACTAGTCAGTCCAAATCGATTCAAATAGCTCATATAGGCTTGATAATCTGAAACCGCTTCTCGTCGATAATCAGTTAAAATTTTTCCTAAATAATAAATCGCAATTGCCTCAAAAAAAACACCCGTACATTCTCCCTTATCAATGACAACCTCGCCACCAATTTCCTCGGGAATTGTCTCTGGTGTAATACCTAAACGAGCCATCGCAGCAGAGTTAAGCCACAAGGTATGAGCATCTCCTGAGACCATTGCACAAGGTCGCTCACCAAAATAGCGATCTAAGGATGTTTTCGTAGGCAGTTGATCAATCTCCCACTCACTACTATACCAACCAATCGCAACAGTCCATTCAGCATATGGCTGAAAGCGACTCGCCTCCTTGGCATACTCTTCTTCCGAACTAGTTATTAAAGGATAAAGCTTTTTTTGATGAATCAGTGCTGACAAAAAAAAGTGAGTATGCGCGTCAATAAACCCGGGAACAATCATCTGTTCACTATAATCTAATAAATTCGCTCCTTCAGCTAACCAGTTCTGTACCTCTACTTCACTTAAATAAGCAGCAATTTTTTGCCCTTTAACCCCCAGATACCCAGAAAACGTTGTTCCCTTCTCAGCATTATAGATGTGATTACTTTTCAATACAAGCACGTCTTGTTCCACCCTTTCAACCTACTGAGCCATCTTTAAATTTAAAAAAAGCTCATTATATCGTTCTAATGTCGCTTGATCTAGTAAATTGTAATGCTCCATTTGCTTAATTTGAGATTCAGGTAAGTACATTCCCTGATCTGCGGTTACCTCTTTCGGCAAAAAGGCTCTTGCTTGCTCATTTGGCGTCGCATAGCCAACATACTGAGCATTACGTGCAGCATGTTCTGGTTCTAACATAAAATTAATAAACGCATAAGCGGCCTCTGGATTACGACTATTTTTCGGAATTACAAGATTATCTGTCCAAATATTGCTCTGATTACGAGGAATCACATACCGAACATCTAAATTTTCAGCCATAACCGCTCCCGCATCACCTGAATAAGCCACTGCTAAGTTAGCCTCATTAATTTTCATATAGGTCTTAATTTCATCGGTTAAAATCGCCTTAACGTTTGGTAGTAGCTCTTTTAATTTGCCATAAGCAGCTTGAAGCTCCGCCTCAGATTTAGTATTACTTGAATAACCTAAAGATTGTAGCGCAATTCCTAAGGTTTCACGCGCGCCATCAGATAAAATCAGCTGATTCTTAAATTCTGGCCGCCAAAGATCCTCCCACTCCTTAATCTTAGCACCATCTATTTCTTTTGAGTTGTATAAAATACCAAAGCTTCCCCAGAAATAAGGCACTGAATAAGTGTTATTGGGATCAAACTCCCCATCTAGCAAATAACTAGAAACGCTCTCTAACCTTCTTATTTTACGATGATCTAACGGTAGCAATAACTCTTCCTTAGCCAACTTTTCAACCATAAATTCACTTGGTACAGTAATATCGTATTGAGTGCCTCCTTGCTTCAATTTTGCTTCCATCGCTTCATTTGAGTCAAAGGTTTCATAAATCACTCGATACCCTGTCTGTTTTTCAAATTCTGTAATCAGCTCTGGATCAATATAGTCTCCCCAATTAAACATAACTAATTTAGCTTTAGGATCAGCTGATTGCGGTGTCGCCGCTGTTAGTAACTGATTACTGCCAAATAGAATTAAAATAATCACACAGATACTGATCAAAAAAATAGTTAATTGCTTCACAGTCGTTCCCCTTTTTGACTAAAAAGCAATAGTCTGGCTTAAAAAAATGAACTCTCTTGACTGTATGAGCGTTGACTATTTAAATCTGTGACAAAATCAGGATTCTCTTGTTTGATTACTTCAAGTAACGCCTCGACAGCTTCACTCCCTTTACCACTCATCTGTACAGCCTGCGCATCTTCATAGGTTACGCCAATCAGTTGTAAAAAATCAAGCCTCCCATGAACCGTTTGTCGCCCCTTAATCGTTGAATCTTTCACGACTAACAAAGACGCTATCTTCGAGTCCGCTCCCACTTTAAGTGGCTCTCCATTTCCCAGAACATAATGATTTTCTTCAAAATACTTTCCTGATTCGTTGGTATAACGGGCCAAATTTCCTAACATATTCATGGCAAAATGGCACTCTTCTACTGAATCGGCGACTAATTTAAACGTCATTTCGTATCCCCAGCGGCTATACTCATCACCATAGTGCCCAATATCACCATGCAGTCGACTCATGCCATACGTCACAATATGAAAATAATCTGCTGCCTGATAAATCGAATAGCCCTCTAAATACTCTGTTCCACCAAACATCGCTCTGGAGGTAATCAAAGTACCATAATGATTTGGTTCTTGATTACCATAAACCTCAGCAAAGGCTTCATCAATCGCAGCCCATCCTGGGGAATAATCCTCAGATTTTGCCGCTTCTACATACGCTTGATACGTTAATTGACCAAATAAATCCTCTTTCTTTTCTTCAAATGGAGGGGCTGAATTAGTCGCCACCTCCGACTGTTGTTTCTTTTTAAATAAACTCCAAAATGTCATTCTATCCTCCTAAAATACTTTCTTCTCTCTCATTATTTCATAGAGTGGATGGGATGTAAATCACTGTCAGCCCCTTTACACAAACGTACGTTCCCTGTATAATCAGGTTAAAGACAAAAATAAGGAGGGGAAAAATGACAAAAACCGTTTATCTGACGAATCAACAGGCCCGCCGATTATTGTTACTGCGACAAGGGTTATTAGGTGCTAAGAACTATCAAGGAAAAACGGGTACTCTGGCCTATATTCGTGAGATTGGTTCCTTACAATTTGATCCGATTGATATCTGTGGCAGAACCGCTGATTTAGCGTTACTAGCACGAGTAAAAAATTATCGTAAACCTCATTTGGACGAGCTCCTTTATAAGGATCGACAGCTCATTGATTACTTTGACAAAAACTTAGGAATCTATCCCATTGAAAGCTTTCAAAAGTTCCACTATACAAAAAAAAGACGACGAGAACAACACCATCAATTGACCAATATTGACGAGCTTCGTCTGATGATCACAACTGCTATTCACGAAAAAGGATATGTATCAACGAGTGATTTTGAACTAAACCAAAAAGTCAGCTGGGACTGGGGACAAAACAAACTCTCCAGAGCTGCCCTTGAATATCTCTATCATTGTGGTGACTTACTGATCCATCATAAGGATAACACTCGTAAATTTTATACCCTACCAGAAATTGTTCTGGATAAACCTGAACTTGCTCAGGATCAAAATCCCTTTCCGACTCTCCAAGACTTCTACACTTGGATCGTACAACGGCGCATTTCCAACGTTGGCTTTCTTTGGAATAAAGCGTCTGATGCTTGGCTAGGAATCCCCGGCTTTAAGTCTCATCATCGACAGCATGCCTTTAAAGAACTGCTTGCCAAAGAGGCTCTCATTGAATTAGCTGTTGAAGGAATACCCGAACCACTCTACTTGCTGAAAAAAGATCAACACTATTTGATCACTATCTTAGAGGCTAGATCATTTAGCTCGCGACTTGAATTTATCGCTCCTCTGGATTCTTTAATTTGGGATCGTAAATTAATCAGCGCTCTATTTAAATTTGACTATAAATGGGAGGTCTATACCCCACAAACACAGCGAAAATACGGTCATTATGTACTACCAGTTCTTTATGGTGAGCAGTTTATCGGGCGCATCGAGTTAAAGAACAACCGCCAAGAAAAGCATCTCAAACTCAACCACTACTGGCTAGAAGATGATGCCCAACTTACACAAACCAGTCAAAAGGCCCTAAATCAAGCAATAAAGCGATTAGCGCTTTTCAATGATTGTATTACTTGGGACGTTCTTATTTGATCCAAATAATTAAAAAAGGGTGAGACAAAAGTCTCACCCTCGTTGTTTTCACGTATATTATGCGAAAAACGCGTTCCAAAAGTCTGCTTCTTTTTATTTAATTAAGCTCGATAGCCAAATAGCGGACTCATCGGAGTATTTTCGTGAATACGTTTCAAGGCATCTCCCATTAACTCAGCACAAGTAATGATTTCTAAGTTAGGTAACTTAACTTCTTCTGGCAAATCAACTGAATCAGTCACACAGATATTCTTAAATGGGATCGCACCTAATAGCTCTTTAGCATTGGCTGAGAATAAGCCATGAGAGGCACACGCATACACTTCTTTGGCTCCTGCTTCTAATAATACATTAGCAGCAATCCCCAGTGTTTCGCCTGTATTGATGATATCATCCACCAAAATACAAGTCTTCCCTGTCACATCACCGATCACATAACCACTGCGAACCTCTGCTTCTCTGTCCGTTTGATCAACAATTGCTAAAGAGGCATCTAAATATTTACTCAGTACACGAGCCCTAGCAACCCCACTATTTTTCGGAGAAACCACTACAATATCCTCACCTGTCAACTGACAATCTTGATAATGCTTGCCGAAAAGAGGCATTGTAAACAAATTATCAACTGGGATATCGAAAAAGCCTTGTAACTGAACAGTATGCAAATCAAGGGTTAAAACACGAGTTGCCCCTGCTTTTTCTAGTAAATCTGCCACCAATTTTGCCGTAATCGGCTCTCTTGGTTTAGCTGTTCGGTCTTGACGGGCATAACCGTAATAAGGCATGACGATATTTATCGTCTTAGCACTCGCTCTCTTCAAAGCATCAATCATGATTAATAACTCTAATAAATGGTCATTAACAGGATAGCTTGTCCCTTGGATGACATAAACCTCATCTCCGCGGATACTTTCTTCAATATTGATAGTCATCTCGCCATCACTGAATTTTTGGACACTACTCTTCCCTAATTCTACTCCAACAACCGCTGCAATTTTTTCTGCTAAAGGTTTGTTAGAGTTTAAACTAAAAATCTTTAAACATGGATCCTTATAAGATTTTGGCATAACGTCCTCCATTTAACTATTTTGGGCTTTCCCCAACATTTCCTACATCAGTTCTATTCTAACAAATTTTTTGTGAAATATCATCTAGAATTACTGGAAATACAGAAAAATCAGCAAATTGACCAGAACATTTTCTAGATTTGTTCTTTTATGTTAATTTGACCCTCTCGGCGAACTCCGCCTAACAAACATCCTACTGACTATTTTTCTTTATCGTGCTATGCTATAGTCATCCCCCTACAGAGAAAGGATGATACGCTGATGTCAGATAGATCACCCAATAAAACCGCTTGGTACTCCGCTCAATGGGGAACACCCACCTACGATGATCGTCAGCTTTTTGAACTGCTTACCGTTGGTACCTTTCAAGCAGGCTTAAGCTGGAAAGTAGTTGTTGGGAAACGTCCGATTTTCTTACGAAATTTTGCTAACTTCGAGCCAAAAATTGTGGCAGGTTTTATGCCCGATGATTTGGAACGCATTATCAACGATCCGGAGATGATTCGCAACCCGCGAAAAATCGAGGCCACCATCACTAATGCCCAAGCCATAACGAAGATTCAAGTAGAGTATGGCAGTTTTTCTAATTTTTTATGGGCATTTGTAGACAATACGCCTCTTCAATTTCATTATGCTGAAGAGGGCGAGGTCCCAAATCAAAGTGCTCTTTCCGCTAAATTAGCAAAAGAATTGAAAAAACGAGGCTTTAAATTTGTTGGCCCAATTATTACCTATATGTTTATGAAAGCTAGTGGCTTAGTTCAGGACATTGTCTTAGATTAAGTACGACTGTCAGTGACTGCTTTTTCATTACACGGTTATTTTTAGAATGAGATGAACGAAATAAATTCGTTCATTTCATTCTTTTTTTGCATTTTATGAATATTTATTCTTTTTAAGCTTGTTTTTATGTATATTTAGTGATAATATAAATAAAAATTGTATATGGAGGGAATAATTATGAAAGAAAAAATTATATTAGCATACTCAGGTGGCTTGGATACATCGGTCTCAGTCCAGTGGTTAGTCGAGAAAGGTTACGATGTCATCGCGTGTTGTTTAGATGTAGGTGAAGGAAAAAACTTAGAGGCTATTAAGCAAAAAGCCCTAACAGTTGGCGCAAGCAAATCCTATACAATTGATGCAAAAGAAGAGTTCGCCCATGATTTTGCTTTAATTTCACTGCAGGCTCATACTATGTATGAAAATAAATACCCATTGGTTTCAGCACTCTCTCGCCCTCTTATTGCTAAAAAATTAGTTGAGTTGGCTCATGAAGTTGGAGCAACTACCATCGCTCACGGCTGTACTGGAAAAGGGAACGATCAAGTTCGGTTTGAAGTTGCCATTTCAACACTTGACCCAAATCTAAAGATTATTGCTCCTGTTCGTGAATGGAAATGGTCCCGTGAGGAGGAAATCAATTACGCTAAAGAAAAAGGAATTCCGATTCCAATTGATTTAGACAGTCCCTATTCTGTTGATCAAAATTTATGGGGGCGGGCAAATGAATGTGGTATCTTGGAAGACCCATGGGTAACTCCGCCAGAGGATGCTTATGAGTTAACGGTTAGTCTAGAAAAAGCACCCGATACGCCAGACTACGTAGAAATAGACTTTAAAGCCGGAATCCCTGTTTCACTTAACGGGAAACAACTGAGCTTAGCCACACTAATTTTAGAATTAAATAGTTTGGCTGGCAAACATGGTGTTGGACGGATTGATCACGTAGAAAACCGGCTCGTGGGAATCAAATCTCGTGAAGTATATGAATGCCCTGGCGCTCAGACCTTATTGCTTGCTCATAAAGAATTAGAAGATTTAACTTTAGTTCGTGAGCTCGCTCACTTCAAGCCAATCGTCGAGCATCAGCTTAGTCAAGTCATCTACAATGGCTTGTGGTTCAATCCTTTGACAGACGCTTTGATTGCTTTCATCAAGTCCACTCAAAGCTATGTTAATGGAACGATTAGGGTGAAGTTATTTAAAGGCCACGCTATTGTTGAGGGACGGACGTCACCGAATAGCTTATACCACGAAAAGCTAGCGACTTACACGTCTGCCGACACCTTCGATCAAGACGCCGCTATTGGGTTTATCAAGCTATGGGGCCTCCCATCTAAAGTTCATGCAGAAGTTCAGGCCGCACTAGTAAAAAAGGAGTAGTAACTAATGGAAAAACTATGGAGTGGTCGGTTTCAAGCACAAAGTGAAGACTGGGTTAACAGCTTTGGGGCATCAATCCCCTTCGATTATCAGTTAGCCCAAGAAGATATTGCAGGCAGCATTGCTCATGTAACGATGCTTGCTAGCTGCGGAATCATTGATGACCATGAAAAAGAACAGATTATCACGGGACTAACAGCCATTAAGCAACAAATTAAAGACGGATTATTTGAGTTCACTCTGGCTCACGAGGATATTCACTTAAATATTGAAAAAGCTCTACACGATCAGATTGGGCCCGTTGCTGGTAAGCTACATACTGCGCGCAGTCGGAACGATCAAGTTGCAACTGATATGCATCTCTATTTAAAACAGCAGGTGGGAATTATGTGTGAGAAGCTAACTCATTTGCAGACGGTGCTAGTTACTAAAGCCTCTGATCATGTTGACACTCTCATGCCGGGTTACACCCATTTGCAACATGCTCAGCCTATTTCCTTTGGTCATCATTTATTAGCCTACTATCAGATGTTAAATCGTGACTATCAGCGGCTAGATGAAAGTCTTAAACGAATAGATATTTCTCCTTTAGGCTGCGCCGCCTTGGCTGGAACAACTTTTCCGATAGACCGCCAACAAACCGCTGACTTACTTGGCTTTAGTGCTATTTATGAGAATAGCCTTGACGGAGTCAGCGATCGTGATTTTATCATTGAATTTTTAAGCAATTGTTCCTTAATCATGATGCATTTATCCCGGCTTTGCGAAGAATTAATCCTTTGGAGCTCCTTTGAATTTCAATTTATTGAGATGGCCGATCAGTACGCCACAGGAAGTTCGATTATGCCTCAGAAAAAAAATCCTGACTATGCAGAGTTGATTCGTGGTAAAACAGGCCGCGTTTATGGAAATTTATTTGGTTTATTGACCGTCCTAAAAGGAACCCCTCTAACTTACAATAAAGATTTACAAGAAGATAAAGAAGGAATGTTTGATGCCGTTAAGACTGTCTCTGTTAGTCTTGATGTGATGGCTGGCATGATTGAGACGCTGTCCGTCAATACAACAGTAATGGAAGTTGCAACAGAAAAAGACTTTTCAAACGCGACAGAATTGGCTGATTACTTGGCTAACCAAGGCATTCCTTTCCGAGAAGCCCACGAAATAGTCGGGCAACTCGTTTATAGCTGCCTACAGAAAGGGATCTACTTACAAGACATCAGCTTAACTGATTACCAAGCTCTTTCACCGAAGATTGGTGAAGACATTTATGAGGTCCTCGCATCACGAACGGCTATGAATCGTCGTAATTCCTTTGGAGGCACGGGAAGCCACCAAGTAAATCAAGCAATTAAACAAGCCAAAAACAACTTAGCAAGTCGCTAAATTCAGTCTATTTGACAGAATACTCTAGTAGAAGTAACTAGCTTTTCTTTCTTCTAAATTATTACATACAAACGTATCACGAGTATCCCCTATTCCTAGCTACTTACTGCATAGAAATAAGGGATCTCTCTCTTTTCTGAGAGATCGAAGTAGAACAACCAAACGTCTCTGCTTCATTTTTAAACATATTGGAGGAGCATTATGAGCAGAAAAAAAATGATTGTTGTCATATTATTAGGCTTACTAGTTTTAGGCTATTCCGCAGTGACTGCCAAAGCAGCCGAGGAAGATCCCTTCTATACAAAAATCAAGGATAACAAGGAGCTAGTGGTTGGACTATCTGCTGGCTATGCCCCATATGAGTTTCACGCCACCGTTAACGGAAAAGACACCATTGTCGGCTTTGATATTTCCATCGCAGAAAAAATTGCTGCCGATATGGGTGTTACCCTTAAAATTGTCGAGCTTAATTTTGATGCCCTACTCGGCGCTTTAAAAACTGGCAAAATTGACGTCATTATCTCTGGTATGTCACCAACACCCGAACGTCTAAAAGAAGTTAATTTCTCTCATTCTTACATGGAAGTCGAACAAAAAATTCTAATTCGTAAAGAGGATCAAGAGACCTTTAAAACAGTTGACGATTTCAATCAAGTCAAAGTAGGTGTACAAAAACAATCGACTCAAGAAGCACTTGCCAAAAAGGAGTTAATCGGTAGCCAATTGGTTTCATTAGCTAAGGGCGCAGATGTTGTTCTCAACTTACAAAATAAAAAAGTAGCGGCTGCCGTACTAGAAAGTGTGGTTGCCGAAGCCTATGCTTCTCAAGACCCTACTCTCATCATCTCGGATGTTGCCTTTGCTGATGGACAAAAAGAAACAGCTATTGCTTTACCTAAAGAAGCACCTGTTCTTGAAGCTAAAATCAATGAATCAATAGACACAATTATTACTGAAAAACTCTTACCAGGTTATCAAAAGACAGCCAATGATTTGATGTTTCAACAAGAAAGCTTCTTCAAAAAGTATTACACTTACTTTTTAAAAGGGACCCTAACAACGATTCTTTTAGCTATTTTCGGTGTCTTGGTCGGCTCTATCCTTGGCTCATTTTTAGCCATCATGAAATTAGCCAAACCGATTGTTTTACGTGGACTAGCTAGTATCTATATCGAGTTCGTTAGAGGAACCCCGCTCCTTGCGCAAATTTTTCTAGTTTATTTTGGCTCAACAGTCTTCGGGCTAGAGTTAAGTGCTTTTACTGCAAGCTGTGTGGCTCTCGCTTTAAACAGTGGGGCTTATGTAGCCGAAATTATTCGAGCGGGTCTAAACTCTGTCAATAAAGGACAAACAGAAGCAGCTCGCTCTTTAGGAATGACTAGAAATCAAACATTACGTTTCATTTTGTTCCCTCAAGCAATTAAAAACATCTTACCTGCTCTGGGAAATGAATTTGTCACAATCATCAAAGAGTCTTCAGTTGTTTCCGTAATTGGTGTATCTGAATTGATGTTTCAAGCAGGTGTGGTTCAAGGTGCTAGTTTTAGACCTTTCTTACCAATTCTTTGTATCTCTTTAATTTATTTCATTCTGACCTTTACTCTATCCCGCTTAATTGGAGGGTTAGAAAAAAAGCTCTCTCTTAGTGACTAGAAAATAAAAAAGATGTATATATTCATTTTTAATTGAATAAAATTAATAAAAAGTAGAATTATTCGTGATTTTCTTGCATATTTTTTCATTTCGTCATATAATACCTTATGTTTAATAGAGAATGTTAGGGGTTTTATAATGAAAAGAAAATTAATCAGTGCCATACTTGGTTTAGCTATTTTGCTAATTGGCACAACAGCTGTAGCGGCTGAAAGTGATCCAGTGCTAAATAAAATTAAGGAGAGCGGGAAATTAACAATTGGCCTTTCAGCAGATTATCCGCCCTATGAATTTCATGCGACTGTCGACGGCAAAGATAAAGTGGTCGGAGCGGATATTTCTATGGGACAAAAAATCGCTGATGACTTAGGTGTAGACCTAGCAATAGAAGAACTGGGGTTTGATGCACTACTTGGTGCTTTAAAAACTGGTAAAATTGATTTAATTATTTCCGGCATGTCGCCCACACCAGAAAGACGTCAAGAGGTCAACTTTTCCGACACCTATATCACGATTAACCAAAAGGTGGTTGTTCGCAAGGCAGATAAGGATGACTTCACCAAGGTCACTGATTTTGATGGTCTAAAAGTGGCCGCACAAAAACAGACCACCCAAGAAGCCTTGGCAAAAAGTGAATTAGTTGGAGCTGATGTTGTCTCTTTACAAAAAGTCACAGATATTGTCCTGAACTTACAAAACAAAAAAGTTGATGGTGCTGTCATTGAGGGCCCCGTCGCCGAAGCGTATGTCTCACAAAATCCTGGTCTAGCTTTAACCGACATCACCTTTGAAGATGGGCAAGCCGATATGGCCATTGCGGTTTCAAAAGAAGCCCCTATGCTACTGGAGCATGTCAATCAAACAGTTAAAGAAATTCAAGATCAAAATCTAATGGACGAGTACAAAAAAGAAGCGGGCAAACTGATGTTTAGCGAAGAGAGCTTCTTCAAGAAATACGGCTTTAATTATCTCAAAGGTGCCGGCTACACTGTTTTCTTAGCTTTTGTTGGTGTTTTTGCAGGAGCTATCATCGGAGCACTTTTAGCGTTAATGAAGCTATCAGAAACTAAACCAGTAAAATGGTTAGCCGTTATTTACATCGAATACGTCCGTGGAACACCTTTATTAGTTCAAATTTTCTTAGTTTACTTCGGCTCCACCGCTTTAAACTTAGATGTTAACGCCCTAACTGCTGGCTGTCTTGCCTTAGCACTTAACAGCGGAGCTTATGTGGCTGAAATTATTCGCGCAGGAATCAACGCAGTCAACAAAGGTCAATTAGAAGCCGCCCGCTCATTAGGGATGAACCAATTAGAAGCGATGCGCTTCATCATCATGCCTCAGGCGATCAAGAATATTTTACCAGCTTTGGGAAATGAATTTGTCACTGTTATTAAAGAATCCTCGGTAGTATCTGTTATCGGTGTCTCTGAATTGATGTTCCAAGCGGGCGTTGTTCAAGGGGCTAGTTTTAAACCTTTTTTACCAATAGTTCTCGTATCAATCGTATACTTTATTTTAACATTTACCCTCTCTCGCTTGGTTGGGGTAGCTGAAAGGAGAATGAGTACAAGTGATTAAAATTTCTAACTTACATAAAAGCTTTGACAAAAATGAGGTTTTAAAAGGGATTGATTTAACGATTAATGCAGGTGAGGTCGTTGTTATTATCGGCCCTTCTGGTAGTGGTAAAAGTACCTTCTTACGCTGCCTAAATTTATTAGAAGAACCGACTAGTGGCAGCATTGAATTTGAAGGACAAGACTTAACAAATAAAACGACTGACATCAATCAGTTGCGTCAAAAGATGGGCATGGTTTTTCAAAGTTTTAATCTTTTCCCACACAAAACGGTATTGGATAACCTAACAATTAGCCCGATTCAGGTAAAAAAAGAAAGTAAAGAAGCAGCCGAAAAGAAAGCTACCGAGCTTTTAACTAAGGTTGGGCTACAAGATAAAAGTGGCAGCTTCCCTAGTAGCTTATCTGGGGGACAACAGCAACGGGTCGCCATCGCACGAGCTTTAGCAATGGACCCTGATGTCATGCTCTTCGATGAGCCAACCTCAGCGCTTGATCCTGAAATGGTTGGCGAAGTTCTAGCCGTCATGAAATCTCTCGCTGAATCTGGGATGACTATGGTAATTGTGACCCATGAGATGGGCTTCGCAAAAGAGGTGGCTGATCGTGTCATCTTTATGGATGCAGGAATCATCCAAGAAGAAGGAACACCTGAAGAAATTTTTAATCATCCGCAAAATCCAAGAACACAAGATTTCTTAAGCAAGGTACTGTAACATCCTTTTGTTGCTAACAAATGCTAAGAAAACTGAGATAACAAACTAATGAGTAGTAAGCTAACGTTGGAAATGTCTTTATGACATAATAATTATGAAAACAAAGAAGAAGGTGAGACAAAACTCTCTTAAAACAGAAAAATATCTTGGTGACAATCAGAATAACTGATAATCGCCAAGATATTTTTTGTGCATTGAACAGATTAGGCCAATTTTTTCAAGTTTAGTGCCATTAAGGCAAATCCTATTTCGTTGGTCATCTGTTGGTGCCCTCTAACAAGAAATCGAGTGAAACCTAAATTAGCCTTCAGATTTCCGAAAACGGGTTCTACATCAACTTTACGTTGTTTATAGATTTCTTTCGTTTTCTCACTTGAAAGCTTGTCTTTAGTATAATGTTTAAAGTACTCCCATGTTGGATTAAGGTGAATTTNGAGGAAGAATGACTTGATTTGTGGTATAATTTTTAAACATAAGAACACCTCGCTAGTTTATTTGTTTTGTCACTTTTATTTTAGCAAAGGTGTTCTTATTTTTGTACAAAAAAATAATCCAGATGCCAATCAATTTGACTGGTATCTGGATTTTTCATTGGGACTTACGTCCCAAACTCTTCCTCATGTTTGTAAGCTGTCGTCTGAACGACTTTTTAGTAAGTCGATAGTTGAATAGCATGTTATTAAATGATAAAGAATACTAGATTTTTTTATTTTAAAGATGTTATTTAATTGAAGAGGGTAATTTAGCTCACGTCTGGAATCAGTTGACATAGGCGATTAGTTGGTTGGACGAGAAATGTTGATGTATCAATGAATCGGCCAGATAGGCAACTATTTATTAGCTGTCAACTGAAATACTTTTCTGTAAGTTAATAATTGATGATAGTGTTATCTTAACTTGATTAGCGATGAAGACAATAGGAGACTCGTGTTAGGTTATCTTAGTTGACCTGACACGAGCTATCTTGATATCTTCTTAGCGTATTATTTCTGTTATAGGTATCTTGGCTAGGTAGGTGAGGAGATGGTTCTCGCTGACAGTGTAGCAAGATAAATTTAATGTGCCTGATTCAAAAAAAGCAATAGATGTGTGCATTTTCTCCTCTTTGTAATTAGGAGAAACGGTCAAGATGGTGCGTTGTGTTCATTCTGACATATTTATTAGTCAATGTAAAAGTGGCTAACTCGTGCCTTTTGGTTAATAAGGTTGTTGTTTTTGAGATAAGAATTGTCAAGAAAGCGTGTTATATCAGGTGTTACGGAGGTTTTCCCTAAGGAGGAACGAGTTAAAAAAGCGTGAGTTAGCTGGAGGCTGCTGAAAAACGAACAGATTTCTATCACTTTAATCTTTAGACATAAAAACATAAGGTTTCATTCGTTGATTAGGGTCATAATTCTTTTCAAATTCGCGACAAACAGAGTCGTGGCTGCCTGAATATTCATGCCAAATAAACTATCCCTTTTGCTTGTTGCATAGCCGTGCCGGTTTTTTATTTCACTATTTTTAGCTTCAATCATATAGCGATTTTTAGCTAGTTCTTTAAATTCTTCGGTATTTTCAAATTTAATTTGTTCTTGATGTAAGTCAGACTTGATTGAAATCGAGTAGCTTTTACTTTTCGCGCCATCTGTATAACAACCTTCACACATAGGACATTTTTTACATTTTTCAACGTCAAAATAGTACGTCATAACTTGATTTGCATTTTGAGTTTTCTTTCCTTGGCGTGCTTTTCGGACTGCCAATTTTCCCGCAGGGCAGGCCGTCATGTCAGCATCTTTATTAAAGGCAATCCCATCACTATCTTTACACCCACCTTTTGACACGTTGGGATTTAATTTTGCGACAAGCTTAATGCTTGTCTTTTTTGCATCATGATCAACGATACTTTTTATCTGTTCTAACTCATCTTCGATAGTTTTTTCTAGAAAATTCATTCGCTCTTTAATGGCAGGAATTGAAGCTACCTTCGGTTCTTTTTCAAGCGTTCTCAATAATTGATTTGAATAGATTAATTCATCTGTCAACTCAGTACCAGTGCATTTTTTCGGCATATTTTCTTTCAGTGTTTCGTCAATTTGGTACACTTTTTTTCGTAAGTTTTTTGACCGCTCTCTTAATATTTCAATCGGAGACTTGGCATTATAAGCGGATTTCGTATGCGTTGCATCAATAATAATGGTGTTCGATGTGATGACTCCTTTTTGACTAGCTATTTTAATGGATTTCGAAATAAGCTTATCTAAAAAGTCAGCATTTTTTAAACGTAGGCGCCGAAATTTCGTGAGCGTAGTGAGGTAAATAACGTTGTCTTCAGGAGCCAAACCAAGAAAATATTTAAATGATAAGTCTGTAAATGTGTGAGAAACTAAATCACGGTCGGATAAATCATAAATGACTTTCAGTAGCAGATATTTAAATAATTGAACTGGATCAATTGCATTGTGTCCATCGTCTAAACACTAATTGTCTTTAACTTCATTGATGATAAACGAAAAATTCACAAGATTATTTAACTTTCTAAGCAAATGATCTTCCTTTACCAAACTATCATACAAGCCTGAATAGAGACTCATATCTAACTCATTTTGAAAGTTTAACACAACCATACCATCCTTTATTTTTTCTAACTCCATTATCTCAAATTGAACAAGAAAAATCTTTGAAATCACAAAAAAAGAGAGTGAGACAAAATTCTCTTAAAACAGAAAAATATCTTGGTGCAAATCAGAATGACTAATAATCGTCAAGATATTTTTTGTGCATTGAGTAGATTAGGCCAATTTATGGCCAATTTTTTCAAGTTTAGTGCCATTAAGGCAAATCCTATTTCATTGGTCACTTGTAGGTGCCCTCTGACATGAAATTGAGTGAAACCTAAATTAGCCTTCAGATTTCCGAAAACTGGTTTTACATCAACTTTACGTTGTTTATAGATTTCTTTCGTTTTCTTACTTGAAAGTTTGTCTTTAGTATAATGTTTGAAGTATTCCCATGTTGGATTAAGGTGAATTTGCCGCTTACGATGACTTTTCGCTCTTGTACAAAGTGACCATAAGGTACACTCACGGCAGTCCTCACATTCATAAACTTTAAAATTGCGCTCGAATCCATACATGTCTTTGCGCTTACTATACCGCTTGAATGAAACTGGGCGCTTAGATGGACATATGTATAAGTCTTCTGTTTCAAGATAAATCCAGTTATCACTAACGAATGGCTTCTCTTTTTGTTTCTTCTTTTTATCTCGATAGTAGGACCCATAAGTAATAAGAGGGATTCTATTTAAATCATCGATAATATGTTGATAATTCGATTCACTCCCGTATCCTGCATCTGCAACAATATACTCTGGTAACTCCCGATGTAATTTTTGATAGGTGGCTAGAAAATCAGGAAGTGTGCGCGTGTCAGTTGGATTGGGATACCGTTTATAAGCTAAAGTAAATTGTTTTTCTGTAGCAATTTGTAAATTATAACCAGGTTTTAGCTGACCGTTTTTCATGTAGTCATCTTTCATTCGCATAAACGTCGCATCTGTATCTGTTTTTGAAAAACTATTACGAGCACCGAAGGTTGCCAGATGTTCATCGTATTTTTTTCGCCGTGGTAGAAAATTGGGACTTTTATTTTTTCACCACATAGATTGATGTTTAAGCTTAATAATAGAATTTATTCTCCCAAAACACTTGAAAATTGAATTGATTTTGGGATTTAAAAATACTCAAAAATGTAGATTTATTATTTTATCAGTTTTTCAGCAGCCTCTGAGAAGCGCTGGCTTTTCTTTTTTATAAGTTTGTAACAGAACCGCTTTTTCAATGAAAAATAACTGTTATAATAGTGGAATAGATTGTAAAAGATATGAATAGGAGCAGACTTATGAAAATTAGATTAAAAGATATCGCGAAGTTAGCGAATGTTTCAGAAACAGCTGTTTCCCTGGTGCTAAATGATAAACCAACGCGCGTCTCTCAAGAAAAGCAGGCAGAAATTCGCAGAATTGCCAAAGAAAATAATTATCGTCCTAACTTAGCCGCTAAAAATTTAGCAAGTAATACGACTAAAACAATCGGGTTGATTATACCAGATTTGGAGAATCCCTTTTTTTCGGGCTTGGCAAAATCGGTAGAGGATGAATTGCGAAAACATAACTATTTAACGTTTATTGTCAATTCAAATGACAATCATCAAAATGAAAAGGAGTTACTACAGCTGCTTATTAACAGTGGAGTTGATGGCATGTTGATGACGCTGTCGAATGAATCATTTTTACACAAGGAAAAAATGTCCGACTTATTGAAAAACCTTAATATTCCTTATGTTTTAGTCGATCGGACGTATCCTAATTTGGTTTGTAATAAGGTGTATTATAACAATCGCTTGGGAGGGTATTTAGCCACTAATTACTTAATCAATTCAGGACATAAAAATATTGGGTTTGTAAAAGCTCCTGAACAGATTTTTAATGGCAATAATCGGTATCTAGGCTATCAAGATGCCATGATAGAAGCAGGTTACGTGATTAAGGAGAACTGGTCTGTGGAGTCCGACTTTAAGTACGAGGGTGGCTACGAGTCTAGTGAGCTGTTATTAGCGCAACCAGAATTAACGGCTATTGTCTGTGCGAATGATTTAATGGCTTTTGGTGTGATGAAAAGAGCCAGAGAACTGGGCCGTAAAATTCCAGGGAGCTTATCGATAATTGGGTATGATAATTTAGCATTTGGCGAAATCATGGATACACAATTGACCACTGTAAAACAAGATATGAGTGCTTTAGGCATAGAAGCTGTTCGGATACTGCTTGCGGAACTAGGGACTGGTCAAGCAACAATTCAAACAGAATTAGAGCCTGTTTTGTTAATTAAGGATACGGTGACACCCATTTAATTTTTTTACTGTTGACACAATTGGTATAAAATGGTATATTTTGATAAAGCGCTTTACCAAAGGAGAGGTTTTTCTTTGGTAAAAAAATAACTAGTGATAAAGCGCTTTACCAAAAAGAAGAGGAAGTGAACGTGTGAATACTAGTGGAATAAACGGAAGTAGAGCCATTATTTTGGATACAGATCCTGGAATTGACGATGCAATTGCAATCGCTTTAGCAATGAGTTCTAAGAAATTAGATGTTCAGTTATTTACGACAGTAATGGGAAATGTTAGCTTGGAAAAAGTGACAAAAAATTTACTTAAGTTACTCGCTTTTTTTGAAAAAGAGATACCTGTAGCGAAGGGTGCGGCTTTACCATTATTGAAAGCTCCGATTGATGCAAGCGATGTTCATGGTAGTACAGGGATGGATGGGTATGATTTCCCTAAAGAAGCGAGTCATTTGTTATCTGAAAATCATGCTGTAATTGAGATGCGTAATAAATTACTAGAAAATGCAGGTCAAACAACAATCGTAGCAATTGGGCCTCTTACAAATGTCGCCTTGTTATTGCGGATGTATCCAGAGTTGACAGAGCGAATTGATGAAATCGTTCTTATGGGAGGATCAGTTTCTCGAGGCAATAAAGGCGTTTTATCAGAATTTAATATTGCGGTGGATCCAGAAGCAGCGAAAATCGTTTTTGAGAGTGGTTTGCCAATCGCAATGGCAGGGTTAGATGTTGGATTAAAAGCGCTTGTCTATCCAGAGGACAGTGAAAAAATTAAAGAAATGAATAGAACTGGCGATATGATGTACCATTTATTTAAAAAATATCGTGGAGGTAGCTTCCAGACTGGTTTGAAAATGTATGATAGTTGTGCGATTGCGTATTTATTGGCACCAGAGATGTTTGATATTCAAGAAACGTTTGTTGGCGTGGAAATAAATGGCACCTATACGAGCGGGGCGACAGTTGTTGATCTTAAAGGTTATTTGAATCAACCTTCAAATGCCAAAGTCTGTGTGGATATCGATGAAAACGCATTTAAACAATGGTTTATGGAATCAATTGAGCAGTGTATTTAGATAATTAGGAGGGAAAAAATATGATTGAGTCGATAGTAGTATTAGTTGTTTTAGGAATTGTTGGTTATTTGATAATCAAAGGATATAACCCTGTTTTAATTTTAATAAGTGGTGCGTTAGTATTACTAGTTATGGCTGTTTTAATGGGACATCCGTTATATGAAGCCGGTGAAGGAACAGGTTTTGCTTTTTTTGACATCTTTTTAAAGTTGAAGGATACAGTGATCAATCAATTGACGTCAGCTGGCTTAGTAATTATGATTTTATTTGGTTATTCAGCGTATATGAATGTCATAGGTGCGAATCAAAAATCAGTGAGTATTTTAGTAAAACCAATGACAAAGATAAAATCCAAAGCATTGTTTGTACCAATTGTGTTTCTATTAGGTAATTTAATGTCATTAGTCGTGCCAAGTGCTTCTAGTTTAGCAATTATTTTGATGGCAATTCTTTATCCATTGTTACAAGGAATTGGTATTTCATCTTTAACAGCAGCAGGTGTTATTGCGATGACAGCTACAATTATGCCTACACCTTTAGGCGCGGATAATGTTATAGCGGCTGAAACGTTAGGCTATGATGTTTTAAGCTATGTTGGTTATCATGCTCGTGTCTCAATTCCAGCGTTGGTAATCATTGCAGTTGCTCATTTCTTTTGGCAGAAATATTGTGATAAAAAAGAGGGTAGTGCAGCGTTTGTTGAAATTGATAGCGCGAAGCTACAACAACAAGAGGAAGTGGCTGTTCCCCAGTACTATGCTATTCTACCTTTGTTACCATTAATTCTCATTTTCATTGTCGGGATTGCCGGCATGTTTAACAGTAAGATTTCAATGGATATTTTTGTCCTAACGTTTGTTTCATTTTTTGTTGCTCTTATTATTGAGTCTCTTCGTAAAAAATCATTCAAGATTGCTCAAGAGCCTGCTTTAGAAATGTTTAAAGGCATGGGACAAGGGTTTAGTCAGGTAGTCATGCTAGTAGTAGGTGGCTCATTGTTTACAACCGCAATCCAAGCATTAGGCGTAATTGATTCACTAATGGCGACGGTTGAGTCTTCTCAATCAGCAGGGGTTTTGACAACCTTGATGTTTAGTGGGGCAACTGCTTTATTCGGTATTTTAAGTGGTGGCGGATTGGCAATGTTCTACGCGGTTATAGAGTTGATCCCAGATATTGCAACTAAAGCGGGAATTGATGGAATTTTGATTGCATTACCGATGCAAATGATTGCTAACTTAGCTAGAACTATTTCACCTGTTGCGGCAGTAGTTATGATTGTGTCATCGTCTGTTGGTGTGAGTCCAGTGCGTTTATTGAAACGGACAAGTGTTCCAACGATTATCGGAATTATTGCAGTTGTTGTGTTATCGTTGTTGATTTTACCTTACTAGGCTGGTGAAGAGATGGAGGTTTCTTTCACGAAAGCAACGAGTTGTGATATTTTTCAGTTAAATGAGTTGTTAATAGCAAGTAAAGAGGCGATGGCTAAAATAGGGCTCGCGCAATGGAATGAGCAGTACCCTTCTAACGCTATTATTACCGATGATGTTGATAAGGGACGATTGTATATACTGAAAGATTCAACTTCTAGAATTCAAAGTGCAGGCTCAATCTGCTTGGTGGAGCATTTGGAAGAAAAAGAATATCGGCTACAACGAATAATGACGAATCCTTTAGAAGGCGGTAAAGGTTTGGCGAGCCGTCTTCTAATAGAGATTGAGAAGCTTGCTAAAATGAATAGCATAAATAAATTGAGTTCATCTACAAGTAAAAATAATTTAATGATGCAGAAAGTATTTTCAAAAAATAATTTTGAGAAGGTTGGAGAATTTTTGGACCCAGCTAGGCTAGAAGTAGGTTTGTTTTTTGAGTATCTTAAATTGTTAAGATGAATGTAGGAAAATGTGAGGACACTTGTATGGGAAATATTGTTGTATTAGGAAGTTTAAACATGGATTTAGTCATGGGGACGACTCGTTTGCCTCAAGTGGGTGAAACAATTTTGGGTGAAAGTATTGACTACATGGTTGGGGGGAAAGGCGCTAATCAGGCGGTAGCGGCATCAAGAATGGGTCAAGCGGTGACGCTGCTGGGATGTATAGGCGCAGATACCTTTGGTGAGAAGTTATTAAAGCATTTAGGCCAAGAAAAAATGGACCTGTCTCATATCAAGAAAATTGATAACATGTTTACAGGGATTGCGACCATTTTTAAAATGCCAGAAGACAATGCAATTGTGGTTATTCCTGGTGCTAATTCTTTTGTGGATGACGATTATTTAATGTCACATATTGAGGTAATAGAGGAGGCAGATGTTGTCCTTTCTCAGTTAGAGATCCCGATAGAGGCTGTGAAAAAAGGGTTTCAGTTAGCTAAAAAATCTGACAAGTTGACCATTTTAAATCCAGCACCTTTTAGTCAGGAGGTTGTAGATATTCTACCGTATGTGGATATCATTACGCCGAATGAAACGGAATTTGCCAGTTTAATGGGGCTGTCATTTGGCTCCGATGATGAATTGGAAGAAGCGATGCTATCATGGGCGCTAACCCATAAGACAAAGCTGATTGTGACAAGAGGTGGAAAGGGTTCTTCTTATGTAGAGAACAACCAGTTAATGACAATTCCGGCCTTTAAAACGGATATTGTAGATACAACAGGGGCAGGGGATACCTTCAATGGCATCTTGGCTTCGGAATTATCTCAAGGGGCTTCATTACGAGAGGCTGTTATTATGGCGACTAAAGGCGCATCCTTATCAGTCAGGAAATTTGGTGCCCAAACAGGCATGCCGACACGGCAAGAAGTAATGTCCAGTTTAAGTTAAAATAGTGAGTTGTGGTATAAAATTTGTAGGGTGGGGCATTTGCCTCACTCTTTTTTTGAGGTGTAACGTTGCTGATTAAAAAATCAGTTATCTAATTATTCATGACAGTTTAGTGGCTTTAGATCGGTTTTTATTAGTGCGTGATTTTGGGAAAGTTACATTCTGTAAAGTAGGCCTCTCTTCTTTATCATCCATGCTATAATACTAAGTATTAGAAAAAAGATAAGTGGGTGAGTCTCATTAACTCCAAAAAGATATTGATAGTGGCTCTTAGTTGTATTGTGCTAATTATTGGGGGCTTTGGCAGTCTAATTGTTAAAAATAATCGCAAAGAAAAAATGACTACTACTAGCGAACAGGCGAGTTCCCATTCATTAACGTCGTCAGACAAGATTTGGGTTATTTCTGATGTGCATTATTTATCTGATAAGTTACACGATCAGGGGGAACAGTTTCAGTTTATTAAGAAAACCTCTGCGGGGAAGGATTTGGATTATCCCAAGGAGCGTTTAGAGGCATTGTTATGGCAGATTGAGAAGGAACGGCCTAAGGCGCTAATTATCAGTGGTGATTTAACGTTAAATGGGGAAAAACAAAGTGCTAAAGAGTTGGCAGATTACTTTAAACGAGCGGAGTCTTTGGGGACACAGGTTTACGTTATTCCGGGAAATCATGATATTGCAGATGGCTGGGCGCGTCGCTATGAGGGCGATAAAATGGAACGTACGGAGCAAATTTTGCCAAGGGAGTTTGCGGATATTTTTGCAGATATGGGGTATTCGGAGGCATTCTCTCGAGATGAGGATTCGTTGAGCTATGCGGTTCGGCCGTTTAAAGATGTCATGCTGGTGATGATTGATACCAATAAATACATTAACGATGTGAGTGGCTCTAATCCACAGACGAGTGGCAAGCTGCGAGCAAATACGTATAAATGGCTGAAAACTATTTTTGCTCAAGCGAAGGAAGAACAGGCGGTTGTGATCCCTGTTATGCATCATAATTTGACTGATCATAATTCACAAGTGAATAAAGGTTTTACCATTGATCAAGCTGAGAATGTTCAAGATTTTTTCTTTAAGAATCAGGTTAATATAGTGTTGACAGGGCATATTCATACACAGGATATTGCGACAGTTACTAAAGGAGATCAGACGATTCATGATATAGCGACGGGAAGCTTTGCGACCTTGTCGAATCCGATTGGTGAGTTGACTCTTGAATCAGAGGCACTTGTCTATAAGAAAAAGCACTTGTTGATGGATGAGTGGGCCAAGGCGACTGGGCAGACAGATGATCAGTTATTGAGCTATAGTGAGTACTCTCAGAGATTGTTTAATGAGGATGGGATAGGCATGGCTCATCGCCAGATGTATGAAGAGGGCTGGTACGATGAAAAAAAGGCGGATAAAGTGGCTGATTTTATTGGCCGTATGAATGTCCGTTATTTTGAGGGCTTGGATTATTACAAGGAACAAGAGATGGCTGAAATTTTGGCGGATGAGGGCTATCAGCTTTTGCAACAACATCCTGATAGTTTTTTAGGTCGGTATGTGGAGTCGGTATTGGTTGATAAGGATGTTGATGATACCTATGTCGAAATACCGATTAGACATTAATGAATGAGTTGCTTTTCTTTGTGACGTAGACGAGACAATGTTGGAAGACTTATGCAATGAATTAGGTAACAAGGTGGGGGATGAGACAAAAGTCTCATCCCCCACCTTGTTTTATAATATGTTATCGATAAGTAGGAATAGCAGTAATCCTAAAAATGAAAGCCAACCAAAGGGTTCTGCAATACTGAATAGGAAAGAAAGAATAGAAACTAGCAACCAACCAACTAAACAGGCTTTTTTTTTTATAAGTAAGTACCTATATAACCGTTTTTGGAAGGAGTGTATTTGATTCGGGTTTTACCCTGATATTTCAAGGGAGGGATGGATTTAAACCAAACTTTTTGTGGGGCGGCTCTAGTTGATAGTTCGCTAGTTTCAAAATAGGGAGTCGGTAAGCTTTCTGTGGCTAAAACTTCTTGTGTAGTTCCAACTAAAGATATTCCCAACGCTAGACTTATTATTATTTTTTTCATTTTAATCATTCCTCCTGTGTGTTTTCTATAAGAATTAGTATATAAGAAATATGGGAGAAATAGATTAAACGTTCTTAAACGGATGTTATTTAGTCATAATCGTTGTTTCCAATTTTTTTAATTGTCGGACTGATAATAGACAAGTTTCACCGTTTGACATCGTCACTTCACGATTAGTTTTATCAATTTTTTTAATATGATCGGTATTAATGACATACGATTTATGAACTCTAAACAGAACTGTAGCTAAAGATTCCATCTCGTTAATTTTGCCATAAAAATCGATGGTGCTGTTCGTTAGATGTAGTGTCAGTTTATGAGGGATCGGAGATGTTTCAAAGAACATGATATCTTCAAGAGGAAAGACCCGAACCTGATTCCCTACTTTTAATTTTATTCTGTTTTTTTCGGGACTTGTTCCAGATTGGTAATGCTTTTGAGCCTGTTTCAATGCTTCATAGATCCTTTTTTGAATAATGTCAGTATCGTCTTTTAAAATATAATCCATCGCTTCTACTTTGTAGGTAAAGGTTAAAACAAGGAGTTCACTATGAGTGGTAATAAAAATAATTTTACCATCAATATCTTTCTCTCTAATATGGGATCCGAGTTGAATTCCGTTGATATCATAGCCTAAATCAACATCAAGAAAATATACGCCTCTTACGCCAGTATGACTGTCTAAGTGATTAATAATATCATATGGATTATGTGTGCTTAGCGTGAGTTCCATATCAAACTCTTCGATCATTATGTAATTTTTAATGATAGTTTCTACTTTAGAGCGTTGTGCATCATCATCTTCACAAATAAAAACAGATAGCATATTAAAATCATCCTTTCATAATGGTAATTTTTTGAATAAAAACGTCATTTGTAATAGTTGTTTCTAATAGTAGCCGTGGTTCTAATAGAATAAGCTCCTCAACATTAGCTAATCCAAGTCCCCGATTCTCCCCTTTAGTGGAAAAACCTTCCTTTTTTAATAAATGCAGCGGCTCAACATTTTCTCGAACAGTGTTTTGTATGATAAATATTAGATCCCCTTCCATGATGAAAATGCCCACCAATAGTTTACCGTCATTCAATAATTCTAGTTCTTCAATCGCGTTATCAAGTAAAATGCCTAAAATTCGAATCAGAATCACAGGATCAACAGATAAAGTTGTCGAGATGTTTTCATTCACTTCTATTTGGACATCGATTTGTTTTTCTTGAGCGGTAATCAATTTTGTAGTTAAAATACTTTTTACTTCAATGGAATCGATTTTTTGAAGATCATCTAAACGAATCATATTTGTCTTAAATAAGGCTTTTGTTTGTTTCACACTTGTGTGATAGAACTGTTTGAGCTCTTCTATTTTATCTTGGTCTAAATAGTATTCAATTGAGGACAGGATATTGACATAATCATGTCGGAATTTTCGTATGTCCTGGTATTGTTTTTTGACTTCTTCTGCGTATTTACTCATCATATCATATTCTAATTTCCGCTGCTGTGCTTGAAATTTTAATTCTTCATTTTTAGTAAAGGTCTGTATGACCGATATAATGAGAACGGTTAAAATGACGTAAAAAACTAAGATAAACTCGCTTAAAAAAGGAAAGCTTTTTGCGTAAAAAGTTAAGAGTAAATATGTTTGATAGCCTAATAAACAGAGAGTTAGCAAATAAGAAAGAGGCGCTTCTTTTCTTCCGCCATTAATTTTAGGTAAAATCCATTTATTAATTCCCAATGAACTGATGGTGATTAGGATAAAAGTACTTGTAAACATGAGTAGTAAATAAAGAAATTGTTTAATCGGCTGATCGACCTCAAGGCTTTTAAAAAAGAGTGGATTTACGAGTTCGGAGGTAATCAGCTCGAGAAGATAGGAAATAGAAACAACTAATAAGGAATGTGCAACATTTTTTTTTATAGAGTTTTTGAGCGATAGAAGTAAGAAAAAAACATATAAAATTAGAATATCAATGTTTGAAAAATATTGGCCGACATAAATACTAAAACCTAAAATTAAAATAATTAAGCCATAATTTCTTTTGGGCTTTTGATAAAATTTATCTAACAAAAGAAATGCAAGTGTAAACCCAAATAGATGGGCGAAACTAACGTAAGTAATTAAAAATTCCGTCATGTTTTATTGCTCCTTTTTTCAAGTCTTTTTAATTATAGCAGAGAATTATCTGAAAAAAGACGATTTTGATATCAAAATCGTTTTTTTTTATAACTTTATTACGTTAATGCATTTAATTCTCTAGTTTATGCTGAATACGTAGATTATTTAAATAATTGAGTAATATTAAGGTATCAACAACAAATAAATTTTAGGAGGAGAAAAGAAATGAAGAAAATTTTAGTAGGAATGGTATGTAGCGCAATTTTATTTACAGGTTTGGGAGGGTCTCAGGCGCATGCATCAGAGTTGTCCGATCAAACAGAGAACACAATTGAATTAGTTGAAAGTGGTACTAATATCAAACAAGCAAGAGGCGTTGTTAATGGAATTTTTTATACTGTTAGGGTAAAAACGGGAAAAACAAAACCACCTAAATTTCTTGGCGGCAAACGATTGGTTTACACATTATACGATAGTGGGGCTTACTACGGTTATTACAGATAAAATAGTCAAATCAAATGAGAATATAATTAAAAATACAAAACGAAAAGGATGATTAATTATGAATAAAAAATTGAAAAAGATAACAGTATTATTAATGAGCAGTGTTACGTTAGGAGGTGGCTTATTATCAACAGTTACTACATTTGCTGCAGAGCAACTACAACAGGAAATTCAAAATGAAACAGTAGAACAAGAAATCGAAATGCTTGAAAAATCTAATAAATATGATTTTGAATTAGTTCCAATAGAAAATATTGACGAAAATAATTTAATACAATTAGATAGTGTAGATGAATTGGAAGACATTCTTGAAGAAATTAAAACAAACAATGAAACAGAGTTTTTCTTTGATGATACTGTTGAGTTGCCTGGAACAAATGTATTACAATCAAGAGCAGCAGGTAGTAAAAATATAAGCCAGTGGGCTCCATTCAGTGGGTATGGGATGACAGGAATGGCTTGCTGGAGAAATGTATCATTTAAATATGATTATAAGAAAGTGAATGGTAAAAATCAATTTACTAAAGTGTCAGGAATTAATTCTTACTACTCAGGGATTCAAATAGCTGTGTCATGGAAACAAACAAGTTCTTCTTATAATTTTGTGAAAACTAGTGCAGCTAATGATACTGCAAAAATTAAAGTCAATGGGTATAGTTTACTAGGATTTCAAATAAATGGCTTTACTGTTGGAGCTAAAATAAACGGTACTTGGAATGTTTCGCATAAAATTTAGGTAATAGATTGAGCAAGGGGGAAGTGTAAATGAAAAATTTGAATAGAAAGCGTCTTTTAATATGCAGTTCAATACCTATTATTAGTTTGTTTATTCTTCCACCTATTAAAATTAGTTCAACAGGTATTCCTACATACACAATGGGATTTCCTATTCATTTTGTATGGTATAGAAGCTATGAGGGGATTTTTTCAAATAGTTTTCTATTGTTAGACTTTAATGAACTGAAAAAGGTTCAATTTGATTTAATGTACTATGTGTTATCAGTTATAGTTTTGTATTTTATTATTAGTATAGGCGTGAAACTATTAAAAATAGTCGGTGCATCTTTTAAGAACAGTTAATTAATTCATTTTTTGTCAGGCAGAAATCCCAGTATATGAGATAGAAACACTTCTGAAAATATCTTCTTCCTTTTTACGGAGTAAGAGTTTGTTACAGAATAACAAATACTACTACACGTTGTATCAATTGAATTTATCAGTAATGATAAAAAAATTTTATAAGGATAACGGTTTATTCTGAATCTGTTCTTTATTCTTCGTATTTCTTTTAGCTACTATTACTGTATGGGGATTAAAATAGTTTTATTTTGCTTTATAGGAATCTTGATCCAATCAGTTATTGACAAACCATTAAATTAAAATTATAATAAATTTAATCGCAATTTAATAATAGTCAATGCAACGAAGAGGAAAGTATTTTTTAGGAAACACTCAAAGAGAGCTCTGATTGGTGTGAAGGAGCAGTGGGATGAAAAAGAAAATGGCCTCAGAGCATTATCAGTCGAACCTATTTAGGCTGATACAGGAACGCCTGTTATAGCGTCAGAGCATAGAAGTTGTGTGCTTGGTTAAGAGGATTATTGTAAAATAATCAATGAAGGTGGTACCGCGAAAGTTAATGACTCTCGTCCTTTATCCTAGTTAATCTAGGGTAGAGGACGGGAGTTTTTTTGATTTTAAAAAATAAAATGAAGGCTTAGGCAGTCATAACAGGGGGAAATAAGGATGAAGAAAGCAACAGTAAAGAAGTGGGGCGTCGCGCTATCTCTGATAGCCGTGATTAGTTTAGCAGCTTGCGGCAAGGAAGAAAAGAAAGCAAGTACAGGGACGAGTTCTAACGAAAAGGTGGAGCAAGCCATTGCGATTAGCCTACCAGCGGAATTAGTGACATTGGATACAACACAAACAACAGATAAAAATACATTTACGATAGCGCAGCACTTATTTGAAGGATTGTATCGATTAGATGAAAAGAGCGTGCCTGTTCCTGGACTGGCTAAAGAAGAAGCGACGGTTAGTGAAGACGGGCTGACGTACACGTTTAAAATTAGAGAAGACGCTAAGTGGAGTAATGGTGACTCGATTACGGCAGAGGATTTTGTTTTTGCGTGGAAACGACTGGTTGATCCAGCATCGGGTGCGCCGAATGCCTATTTGTTAGATAATGTTAAAAATAGTAAAGAGATTCGTTTAGGCGACAAGCCAGTTGCAGAATTAGGTATTTCAGCGCCGGCTAAAGATGAGTTTAAAGTGGAATTAATTAACCCACAGGCGTCATTCCTAACATTGATTTCGATTGTGTGGTTAGCGCCGCAACAAGAAGCGTATGTGACGGAGCAGGGCGACAACTATGCGTCAGATAGTGACCGTATTTTGTATAGCGGCCCATTTGCGTTAGCTGATTGGGAGTTAGGAAGCGACACATGGACACTAAAACCAAATGCTGAGTACTATGATAAGGAGCAAGTTAAGCTTCAAGAAGTGACTGGAACTACCGTTAAGGAAGAAAATACAGGTATTAACTTGTTTTCAACAGGGGATTTGGATTTAACTCGTATTAGTGGAACCTTTGTGGCAGAAAATGTTGATAATGAGGCGTTTGTCTCACATTCTGATATTTCTAATTTCTTTTTAGATTTTAATCAGAAAGAAGGAACGCCGTTAGCTAATGTTAATTTACGTAAAGCAATTGCTTATGCAATTGACAAAGAGCCGTTATCTGCAAGCACACTGAACGATGGGGCTAAACCTTTAAATGGCTTAATCCCAGAAAACTTATTCGTGAATCAAAAAACAGAGACGGACTTCCGCAAGTACAGTGGTGATTACGTTCTTTTCGATCAAGAGAAGGCGAAGAAATTCTGGAAAGAAGCTAAAAAAGAAGTTGGCGATAAGGTAGAATTGAAGTTATTAGTTTCTGATGATGATAATGGTAAAAAAGTGTCAGAGTATCTTCAAAATCAGATTCAAGAAACACTTGAGGGTGTAACCATCACGATTACCCCGCAACCGAAAAATAATGTGAATCAATCTCGCCGTGACAAGGATTATGAATTGTCTATTTCTGGTTGGAATGCCGGCGATAACAACTTAGGGATGTTCTTTATTTTATATGAAACAGATTCTGCCTATAACTATGGTGGCTATTCAAATCCTGAGTATGATAAGCTAGCTATTTCAGCTAAAACGACGAATGCCAATGATGTGGACAAACAATTTGCTGACTACAAAGCGGCTGAAAAGATTTTATTGGAAGAGGGCGCAGCTCAAGTACCCTTATATCAAAGTGCGTCTAACTACTTGATCAATCCGAAAATTAAAGATATTGCGTACCCTACTTATGGGAACTATTTTGGTCTTAGAAGTGCTTATGTTGATTAGTGTAGGCTTTGGGTAATTGAATAGAAAGTAGGGAATTCAGTGGGGTTACTAGAACGATTTATTGCATATACTAAAATTAATACTCGCTCTGATGCGGCGAGTTTGACGGTACCGACGACACAAAGTCAGGTGGCGTTTGCTAAGCTTTTGGCAGAGGATTTGCGCGAATTAGGGTTGTCAGACGTTGAATATTTAGAGAAGAATAGCTTTGTTACGGCAACCTTGCCAGCTAACGGGCCTACGGTTGGTCCTGTTATTGGGTTGATTGCTCATGTGGATACGGCTGATTATTGTGCAGAAAATATTTCGCCGCAAGTTCATCCTAACTATGATGGACAGGATGTCGTTTTACATGCTGAAAAAGGCTTGGTGCTATCTGTAGCGGATTTTCCTAATCTTAAGAATTATGTAGGCCAGACGTTGATTACAACAGATGGTACCACTCTTTTAGGCGCAGATGACAAGGCGGGAATCGTGGAAATCATTGGCGCAGTGGAGTATTTTTTAACTCATCCAGAGGTTCCTCATGGTGAGATCAGGCTGGCTTTTGGACCTGATGAAGAAATTGGGCGTGGGGCAGATTTGTTTGATGTGGCTCATTTTCGAGCTAAATATGCGTATACAGTTGACAGTGGTACGGTTGGTCATTTGGAATACGAGACGTTTAATGCGGCGCAAGCTGTTCTGAAAATTGATGGGGTGAGTGTTCATCCTGGTACGGCTAAAAATAGCTTGATTAATGCGATTAAGCTTGGGAAACAACTGGATGACTTGCTACCTCAAATGGAGGTTCCTGAGGAGACAGAGGGATACGAAGGGTTCTATCTCCTACACAAATTTGAAGGAACGGTTGATTCGGCCGAATTGGTTTACATCATCCGTGATCATGATAAGGAACTTTTTGCCTCCCGCAAGCAATTTTTGCTGGATCAGGTTGCAACAATTAATGCTAGTTTGGATAAGCCTCGTATTCAGATCGAAATCGAGGATCAGTACTATAATATGGGAGAGATCATCCAGGCAGATTTTTATCCCGTGGAATTGGCGCTTAAAGCGATGGAGAATCAAGGTATTACACCTATTGTAACGCCTTTTAGAGGTGGGACAGATGGTTCTAAGATTTCATTTAAAGGGATTCCTACGCCTAATATTTTCACTGGTGGCGAGAATTTTCATGGCCAATATGAATTTATTACAGTAGAAGCGATGGAAAAAACGGTGGCAACACTGATTGAATTAATTCGATTAAATACAGTGGGGATTTAATTACTTCTATATATAATAAGGCGAGAAAAGAAGGTGTGATAGAGTTATATCTCAGCTTCTTTTCTGCTGTAATCTGATTAATTTCGGTTAATTGCTAGACATCTAACGTTTCTATTTTCTGCGAGATAAGGTATAATATGTAGGATTATGAGTTGAAAAGTTAGGTGAAAAGCATGGAGATAATCGAAAAGGCACCAGCCAAGATAAATTTGGGGCTGGATGCGTTATATAAGAGAGACGATGGCTATCATGAATTGAAAATGATTATGTCAAGCGTCGACTTGGCTGATAAATTAGTCTTTCGTGAACTGCCACATAATGAAATTATCATTGAAACAGATAGTAGTTTTTTACCAGTGGATAAACGAAATCATATTTATCAGGCTGCGCGTTTATTAAAAGAAACATATAATGTTGATAAGGGGATTTATGTCAATGTCCGTAAGCGAATTCCTGTAGCGGCTGGTTTGGCTGGTGGTAGCAGTGATGCAGCGGCTACTCTCAGAGGACTTAATCGTTTGTGGGAGTTGGACTTGAGTCTGGATGAGTTAGCGACGTTAGCAGTAGAGGTCGGCTCAGATGTTCCTTATTGTGTGCGAGGGAATACGGCAGTTGTCAGTGGTCGTGGGGAGATTTTAAAGCCGCTTCCTGCCATGCCTCAGTGTTGGGTTGTGATGGTGAAGCCTAGGATAAGCGTGTCGACGCGAACTGTTTTTGGAAGCCTGTCTTTTAATGAGGTTGAGCATCCTAATATTGACGCGATTGAAGCAGCGGTTGTTGCTCATGATTATCATGAGATGGTCAAGCATCTAGGCAATTCTTTGGAGTCTGTTACGATTCAAAAACATCCGATCGTTCAGCAGATTAAGACTAAAATGATCAAATTTGGTGCGGATGTGGCGTTGATGAGTGGTAGTGGGCCAACAGTTTTCGCCTTGTGCGAAAAATATTCACGGGCGCAACGAGTGAGTAATGGATTGAAGGGGTTTTGTAAAGATGTCCATATCGTTCGGACGCTTAAGCAAGATTAATTGAGTATAGCGAAGGAATAAGGCTAGGACAATCATGTGCTAGTCTTGTTTAGTTATCGCTTTTTATAAGTGATTGGGTGCTAAGTGCTTGACTATCTGGTCGATAAGATGGTATTCTACTAATTGGGTTTAAAACGTAATCTTTACGTTTTGTGAATAAGGATGAAGAAAGGAGCTAATACGTGGCACATTACATAGAAGTTAATAATCTGACTTTTTACTATGGTGAAGAACCAGTTTTACAAGATATTTCCTATTATGTTGATCCAGGAGAATTTGTTATTTTAACAGGTGAAAATGGTGCGGCTAAATCTACGCTAATACGTAACACATTAGGTTTGTTACAGCCGACTGAAGGAACGGTTACGCTGGCTAAAAAGAATACTCAGGGGGAGACGCTAAGCATTGGTTACATTCCTCAGCAAGTGGCATCATTTAATGCGGGCTTTCCAAGTACGGTATTGGAGTTGGTTCAGTCAGGTCGTTATCAGCGTGGCAAGTGGTTTAAAAAGTTTTCTGACAAGGATCATCAGCATGTGGAAAAAGCGCTAAAATCAGTTGGCATGTGGGAGATGCGTCATAAGCGAGTGGGCGAATTATCTGGTGGTCAAAAGCAACGAATTTGTTTGGCACGAATTTTTGCTACAGATCCAGATTTGTTTGTTTTGGATGAACCGACAACGGGGATGGATGAGGGGTCTCGTGGTGATTTTTATCAGTTGCTTCGGCACAATGCCCACGATCACGGGAAAGCGATTTTAATGATTACCCATGATCATGAGGACATTAAAAATTATGCAGACCGCCATATTCGGTTAGTTAGGAAGGAGGACTCAGAATGGAGATGTTTTCATATGAGTTCATGAGACGGGCGCTTTTAGCGGCTAGTTTTATGGCAGTGATTGCTCCGATGTTAGGTGTGTTTCTAGTGGTTAGACGTCAGTCATTGTTAGCAGACACGTTGTCTCATGTTTCTTTGGCAGGGATTGCGCTAGGCTTTTTTATCAATTTAAATCCTACTATTACAACGCTAATCGTGGTGGTGATTTCAGCTGTTATTTTAGAATATTTACGAATGGTTTACAGCACTTATTCGGAGGTGTCTACTGCGATCTTGATGTCTGGTGGTCTTGCGACTGCTCTGGTGTTGATGAATGCGAATAAGGGAAATTCGTCTATGCGGATTCAGCAATATTTGTTTGGTTCAATCGTGACGATCAGTTGGGATCAAGTGGTTATTTTAGGGATTCTTTTAATTGCCCTTGTGATTCTTTTTGTGCTCTTTAAGAGACCGATGTATGTGCTGACCTTTGATGAGGATACGGCTCATGTTGACGGTTTACCAGTACGTTGGATGTCATTATTATTTAATGTGATTACTGGAATTGCGATTACGGTGATGATTCCGATTGCGGGTGCGTTATTAGTATCGGCGATTATGGTGTTACCAGCCGCGATTTCGATGCGTATTGGACGTAGCTTTAATCGTGTGTTAATGATTAGTGTGGTTATTGGGTTGGTTGGGATGTTATCAGGTTTGGTGATGTCTTATCAGGTTGACACACCACCGGGAGCAACGATTACACTGATTTTCATTTTCATGTTCTTAGTGGTGATGATGCTAAAGAAAGTGCTCGTTAAAAAGAAAGGTTAAGTTAGCTATTACTATAGAAGATACTCTGAGCGGTTATGAAAAATTAACCGCTCAGAGTTTTTTTGTAGAAAAATGTCTATTTAGGGTGAAAAGTAACTAACAGTGAACGTTTTCGGTATAGAATTAAGCATAAAATTAGGATTGGCGAACGTTTTATAAGAAAATAGAGAAAAGACTAGGATTTTCCCGAAATTAATCATATAATATGATGTGAATAATAAAGTAGAAGAGGTGACAGTTATGAAAGTTAGAAGAAGTGAGCGATTGATTGACATGACGCAGTATTTATTGGAACATCCGCATACATTAATTTCTTTAACTTTTTTTGCAAAAAGATATAGTTCAGCCAAATCGTCAATTAGTGAAGATTTAGGTATTATTAAGCGGACATTCAGCTCCCGTGGGACTGGTGTGTTAGAAACAATTCCTGGCGCTGCTGGTGGGGTTCGGTTTATTCCTGAGATTTCTCCAGATCAGGCCAAAGAAATTATTGATGGGCTGTGTGAGCGTTTGTCAGAGCAAGATCGTTTGCTTCCTGGGGGCTATGTCTATTTATCTGATTTACTGGGTGAACCAGAATTATTAAGGCAGGTTGGGCAAATCATCGCTTCTAAGTATAAAGATCAACAGATTGATGCTGTTATGACGGTTGCAACGAAGGGTGTTCCGATTGCTCAAGCTGTTTCTTATCATTTAAATGCGCCGTTTGTGATTGTGCGTCGTGATTCAAAAATTACAGAAGGCTCTACAGTAAGTGTTAATTATGTTTCTGGTTCGTCGCAACGGATTGAAAAAATGGAGCTGTCTAAGCGTAGCTTGAAACGCGGATCGCGAGTGCTTGTCGTGGATGATTTCATGAAGGGCGGCGGAACTGTGAATGGTATGAAAGGCTTGATTGAGGAATTTGAAGCTGAATTAGTGGGAATCACTGTTTTTGCCGAATCAACGTTTAGCGGACGTCGTGTGATTGATGAGTATAACTCATTGCTGTGTGTGAAAGACGTTGACACCCATACCAAAACAATTAAGGTTGTCCCTGGAACGTATTTTGAGTAAAATAGAGAGTGATAATGAGCGGTTATAATCATCTAGACCAATTTTAATAAAGGGTCGGGTGATTATGAGCTGTTTTCAGACATCGTCATTAATAATTAAGAGTGCAAGTAGTGGCGCTCAAACACTCAGATAGTTGTCAATAAGGGGGAAAAGCAGTGAATAAACGATATGCCATTATTTTAGCCGCAGGCCAAGGGTCACGGATGAAATCAAAAACGTATAAGGTCTTACATCAAATTGCAGGAAAATCTATGGTGGAGCATGTTTTAGGAAATGTGGAGCAATTAACGCCTGAGAAGGTTGTGACTGTGGTTGGTTTTGGTGCGGAAAAGGTTAAGGCAAAATTAGGCGAACGTTCGGAGTTTGCTTTACAAGAGGAGCAATTAGGAACGGGTCATGCAGTGTTGATGACTAAGGACCAGTTGGCTGATAAAAAAGGGACGACTTTAGTTATTTGTGGGGATACGCCTTTGATTACGGCTGAGACACTTGATGCCTTATTCGCTGAGCATGAACAAACAGGCGCTAAAGCGACTATTTTGACTGCTCATGCGGAAAATCCATTTGGTTATGGTCGGATTATCCGTGGTAGTGAAGGGCAAGTCGTCAAGATTGTCGAGGAAAAAGACGCTTCGTCAGAGGAGCGCTTGACCCAAGAGATTAATACGGGGACTTTTTGTTTTGACAATGAAGCCTTGTTTGCGGCCTTAGATCAAGTTGGCAATGACAATGCCCAAGGTGAGTACTATCTACCTGATGTGATTGGCATTTTACAGTCACAGGGAGCCGTTATTTCGGCATACAAGATGGCGGACTTAAAGGATTCAATTGGGATTAATGATCGTTTGGCTTTAGCTGAGGCGACAGCTACTATGCGTCGTCGGATTAACCGTCAACACATGATAAATGGTGTGACTTTTATTGACCCAGAGACGACGTATATTGATGCTGATGTCGTGATTGGCAATGACACGTTAATCGAGGCGGGAGTTCAGCTTAAAGGGAGTACGACGATTGGCTCTGGTTGTTTTATTGGAGCTAATACGGAGATAATTAATAGTGTTATTGGTGATGAGGTCAACATTCGTTCGTCGCATATCGAAGAAGCTCAAGTAGGAGACCACAGTGATGTTGGGCCTTTTGGGCGTTTGCGTCCGGGAGCGGTCTTAGCTACTCATGTCCATGTTGGTAACTTTGTTGAGATTAAAAACGCGTCACTTGGTGAGGAGACTAAAGTGGGGCACTTGAGTTATATTGGCGATGGAACAGTCGGAAAGAATGTTAATGTAGGCTGTGGAACAGTCTTTGTGAATTATGATGGTCATACAAAGCATCGTTCGGTGATTGGTGACGATGTGTTTCTTGGGTGTCAGACAGGGATCGTGTCACCTGTCACAGTTGGCGATCGAGCATTTACTGCGGCTGGTTCTACGATTACAGAAGACGTGCCAGCTGATTCTCTTGCGATTGGGCGAGCGCGCCAAGTAAATAAAGAGAATTATGCAAAAAAATTGCCATATTCTCAATAATTTCATGGTTTACCCTTGATTTTCATTCGGAAAATGACTACTATTTATAGGGAAGCAAATAATTTCTCAACAAAAGAAAGCGGAGGTCCTCATGTCAAAACATTACTTTGATCCAAGACTGAAAATATTTTCACTCAACTCTAACAAGAAGTTAGCGGCGAAGATAGCGGAGGCTGTCGGGGTTGAGCTAGGCAAATCATCAGTAAGTCAATTTAGTGATGGCGAAATTCAAATTAACATTGAAGAAAGTATTCGTGGTGATCATGTTTACTTAATTCAGTCAACTAGCTACCCTGTCAATGATAATTTAATGGAACTATTAATTATGATTGATGCGTTAAAGAGAGCTAGTGCGAAGACGATCAATATCGTGATGCCTTATTATGGCTATGCGCGCCAAGATCGTAAAGCTCGTTCTCGTGAACCGATTACTGCTAAGCTGGTCGCAAATATGCTGACAGCAGCAGGAGCAACTCGTGTATTAACACTTGACCTGCATGCGGTTCAAATCCAAGGATTCTTTGATATTCCTGTTGACCACTTGATGGCAGCACCTCTTCTAGCTGATTATTTTATCACTCATGGCTATGTAGGAGACGACACAGTCGTTGTGTCACCTGACCATGGGGGTGTGACGCGTGCGCGTAAATTGGCAGAGTTCTTAAAAGCGCCAATCGCGATTATCGACAAACGTCGCCCGAAAGCAAATGTGGCAGAAGTAATGAATATCATTGGAAATGTTGACGGCAAAAAATGTATTATTATCGATGACATGATCGACACAGCAGGAACGATTACTCTTGCGGCTAAGGCGTTGAAAGAAGCGGGCGCCGTGGAAGTTTTAGCAAGTTGTACTCATCCAGTTCTATCTGGTCCAGCTATGGAACGTCTACAGGATTCACCGATTGAAAAAGTGATTGTCACAGATTCAATCTACTTACCTGAGGAAAACCGCATTGAGAAAATTGAAGAAGTCAGTGTCGGAGCGTTGATTGGCGATGCCATCAAGCGTATCCATGAAAACAAACCTGTTAGTCCGTTATTTGAACAAAAGCATAACAGTTAATTGTTTTGAATGTAAATAAAGAACCGTGAAAGTGGCTAATCAGTCGCTTTCACGGTTTTTTGTTTAGTCAGGTGTGTCTGTTGGGTTACTTTTAGAAACGGTTGTTGATTGATTTTGTTGAATTAATAAATCACGAATTTCGGCTAACAATTTCTCTGTTTGCTCAAATTCATCTTCGGGCTCTTCTTCAACAGGTTTAGTAATAGAATCACGGGCTTTGTTAACCGCTTTGACTAGCATGAAAACAACAAAGGCTGTAATTATAAAGGTGATAATAGCAGATATAACTAAATCAAAGTCAAAGGTGACACCGTTAAACTTCAGGCTTAGGCCCTCAATTTTTCCATCTTTACTGCCTGTGATCAATTTGATAATTAGGGAAACGATAGGGGTGATTAACCCTGTTACGATACTGTTGACGATGGCTGTAAAGGCGCCCCCAATTACTACCCCAACCGCTAGGTCTAAAACATTACCACGCATGATGAATTCCTTAAATTCTTTTATCATAGCTAAACTCCTCTCAATGTATATAAGTTGATTATACAAAAGATGACAAAAAAACCAAAGAAAACCGTACTTAATTGATAAATTGTACGAATTGATTTCGTAAAATGAACAAAGCTGAGAGTGTCATAATGGTAAGACTTATGCTATTATTAGTAATGAAACTGTAACTAGATTATTCGGGTTTTCATGCTAAAATTAGTAAGGAAAACCTTAAGAAAACTATAGACCTTTGTCATTAGATTTTTAATCTACTATTATATAAAGAGAGAATAGCGGAAAGTAGGAATAAATAGATGAGTATTGCCTTGAAACAAGGAGTTAATTTGCACGTCATCCCCACAGATAAGTATAAAACTATTCGAATTATGATTCGTTTTGCGGCTCCTTTATTAGCGGAGACCATCAGCAAGCGAACACTGCTAAGCAGTCTTCTCGAAACCAACAGTCAAAACTACCCAACTCAGACGAAGTTAAGTGAAAAATTAGCCGATTTATATGGCGCTAGCTTTGGTATTAATGTCAATAAAAAAGGCGATAGCCATTATTTGAGTGTTATTTTAAATGTTGTTAATGATAAGTTTTTACCTAATGAAGAGGCTGTTTTACCTGAAGCAATTGCCTTTTTAAAGGATATTTTATTTAAGCCCAATATGACTGACTCTCAATTTGAGCAAGCGACTTTTGATCGTGAGCAAAAGAATTTGATTGATTATATTGCGTCTGTTTATGATGATAAACAAAGCTATGCTTCATTAGCTTTACAGGAGTTATATTTTGGTCAAGCAGCTCAACAGAAGGTGCCAAGCTTTGGGACAATTGATGCTGTTTCAGCGGAAACGGCTGTCTCAATTAAAGACTATTATGATGAGATGATTGCGCAGGATGACCTAGATATTATTGTGATTGGTGATGTTGAGGAAGCGGTGATTCAAGGGCTCTTTAAAGAGTGGCCGTTGACTGATCGTGAGGCTTATGAGCAACCATTTTATCAACAAGAGCTGTTACCAGAAGTGCTTAAGAAGGTTGAGGTACAGCCTGTTATTCAATCTAAATTGAATTTGGCCTATCAAACGAGTATTTATTACCACCACGAGGCTTATTTTGCCTTACAAGTTTTTAACGGTTTATTTGGTGGTTTCCCTCATTCTAAGTTATTTATGAATGTTCGTGAAAAAGAAAGTATGGCTTATTATGCGTCTAGTTCAATTGATACGTTCCGCGGGTTATTGACAGTTCAAACTGGGATCGATGGTGCCAATAAAGATCGTGTGTTGACTTTGGTTGATGAGCAATTGGCGAGTTTAGTTGCTGGCGAGATTGAGAGCGAGGCACTTGCGCAAACAAAAGAGATGTTGAAAAATCATTATCTACTTGCTTTAGATAATCCGAGTGCGGTGACAGAGGCTGCCTATATTGATAGTAAGTTTCCTCATTCACAGCTGTCAGATCAGCAGTGGTTAGCAGCGATTGACGCGGTGAGTCTAGCGGATGTCCAAGCTGTTGCGGAAAAAATTAAGCTACAAGCTGTTTACTTTATGGAAGGAGGGCAAGGCTAATGGAAAAGCTAGTTTATCCGATTTTAGATGAAATCTTGTATACTGAAACATTGGCTAATGGTTTGCGTGTGACCCTTCTACCAAAAGCAGGATTTAATAAGACGTACGGTCTTTTTACAACCAATTATGGTTCGATTGATAATCAGTTTGTGCCGATTGGTGAGTCTGAGTTTACAGAAGTTCCTGATGGGATTGCTCATTTCTTAGAGCATAAGATGTTTGAAAAAGAGGATGGCGATGTCTTCCAACTTTTTGGTAAACAAGGCGCATCAGCTAACGCTTTTACAAGCTTTACGCGGACAAGTTATTTATTTTCTAGTACGGGACAAGTTGAACAAAACATTGAAACGCTTCTGGATTTTGTTCAAGCGCCTTACTTTACTAAGGAAACAGTTGATAAAGAAAAAGGGATTATTGGTCAAGAAATTCAAATGTATCAAGATGATGCTAATTGGCGGTTATTTTTCGGTATTATTGGCAATCTTTATCCTAATTATCCGCTACATATTGATATTGCAGGGACGATTGAGAGTATTGCTGAGATTACTGCTGAGGATTTATATAAGTGCTACAACACGTTTTATCATCCAAGTAATATGAATCTATTGGTAGTAGGGAAGATGGAACCTGAAGCGATGATGTCATTGATTCGTGATAATCAGTCAGGAAAAGAGTTTCCGCAAGCGACCTCAATTCAACGTCGTTTTCCAAGTGAAGATCATGCTGATATTATTAAAGAATCGCAGGTGAGAATGCCTGTCAGTCGACCAAAAGGAATTTTGGGGATTAAAGGTTTAGGGGTATTACCGGCAGAAGGCATTGAGTTAATGCGCTTTAAAACAGCAGCTAGTCTGCTCTTTCAGCTTCTTTTTGGGGATACATCGGCTAATCAGTTAGCTATGTATAATGAGGGCTTGATTGACGATAGTTTTGGTTATGAATTCAATTTAGATCGTGAATTTTATTTTGCTGATTTTGGCGGAGACAGCAATCGTCCTGAAGAAATGATTGCTCGTGTTCGCGAGATATTGTTAACAGCTCAGGAAAGTTCGGAGTTGACGGAAGAGAATCTAGCGTTGTTGAAGAAGCAATTATTAGGGAAGTATTTACAGTCTCTTAATTCGCTTGAATATATTGCTAATCAGTTCAGCCAAATGCAATTTGGTGATGCGACTCTTTTTGATATGGCTGAGGTCATTGAAAGCATTGAAATGACGGATATTCGTGGTGTTATTGATCAGTTTATTAAAGAAGAGGCAATGAGTCAGTTTTATATGTATCCAACTGAGGATAATTAGATGAATTATGCGCTGATTTTAGGTGCTAGTGGTGATATTGGTAAAGCCTGTGCGAAAAAATTAGCAGCAGAGGGATGGTCATTGTATTGTCATTACCATCATCAAGCAGAAACGATTACAGAATTGGTAGATGAGTTAAAAAATGCCTACCCAGAGCAAGATTTTTTCTCTCTCAAATGGGATATGACAACGGCTGATGAGACAATCGCTTTAGTGGTGGAACAGCTGTTTCAAGTTGATGCGCTTGTTTTTGCTAACGGCGGGACTGTTTACAAATTATTGACTGAAACAACTGCCGCAGAGATGGAGGAGCTATGGCGAGTTTTCTTGAAGGCTCCGATGCTACTTTGTCAGCAACTTCAAGGGAAATTGGCGCAAAATAGACGAGGGAGAATTGTCTTTATTGGGTCGATTTATGGAAGCTCTGGTAGTGCGATGGAAGTGGCATACAGTGCATTGAAGGGTGCTCAGCAAGCCTTTGTGACGGCCTATGCTCAGGAGGTTGCGACCTTAGGAATAACGGTTAATGCCGTAGCACCTGGGGCTGTCGCTACTCGCATGAATGCTGATTGGACTAAAGCTGAGATGGCGGATCTTTTAGCTGAGATTCCACTTGGACGGATGGCTGAGCCCAGGGAAGTAGCCAATGTAGTAGAGTTTTTATTAACAGATAAGAGTGCCTACATAACAGGTACAACCATTCCGATTTCAGGTGGTTGGAAAGTTTAACAATATAGAAAAAAAGGTGAGCAAGTGGAATCTATTGGAGAAATTTTAAAAAAAGCAAGACTAGCTAAAGGGCTAACCATCGATGAGCTACAACAAATAACAAAAATTCAAAAACGCTACCTTGAAGCAATAGAAGAAAATGATTATGATCAAGTACCTGGCACTTTCTACGCGCGCTCATTTATCAAGCAATATGCGAATGAGGTAGGGGTTGATGGCGATTATTTAGTCAATCGTTTTGATGGTAAGCCAACAAAGAATATGAAGCCGCCAGAAATTGTTCGAGGATCGCGATCGGAATTGTATCAAGAAAAGCATGGTAGTTCGCGAAAAGGCGGCGTCGAGGGCATGATCCCGATGATTTTACTTTTTATTGTAGCGGCACTGATCATTGGTGGAATCGGCTATTTGACTTTACGAGAAAGCGATAAAAAGAGTATGATTGATAAACCGAAAGAGGTTGAAGTTGATCAAGGAACATCTGTTTCTAGTGCACCTACTGCTAATTCAACAACGGAAAGTACAACACCAGAATCTAGTAAAAAAGATGGGATGGATATTGTTTTTGATAGTGAAGCTGGGGCTGAGATTGGCATGACTATTAATCAAGCAACGAGTCCTTTGAAGCTAGAATTTGAAGGGGTTAATGGTGCGTGTTGGATTGGTGTGATTGTGGACGGTAATTATGTTTATGATTATACGCTAAATCCAGGTGAAACGGTTTCGACAGATTTAGCGCCTAATCAAGGAACTGCGACAGTTGTTTTAGGGGCGTCTGACAATGCAAAGGTTAAAGTTAATGGTCAAGAGTTAGCGTTTAATCCGAATAACACTGGATCAATTAAACGTAATATTAATTTAACTATCAATTATGCTGGTGAAACAGCAGAGTAGAATCGGCTTGAATGTGTCAAGCTAATAGTAAGTGGAAGGTGTGAATGGTTTGAATTTACCAAATAAGTTAACAGTTATCCGTATTTGTATGATTCCTATTTTTATCGTGGTAGTAGGGGTCAATTTTGAATGGGGCTCGCTTTCCATTGCTGGGACATCTGTTGAGATGACTCAATTTATCGGCATGCTGATTTTTGCGGTTGCTAGTTTAACAGATTGGTTGGATGGCAAGATTGCTCGTTCGCAAGGGCTAGTTACAAACTTCGGTAAATTTGCTGATCCTTTGGCAGATAAAATGCTCGTTATGACGGCATTTATTATGTTAGTTGAACAAGGAAAGGCACCTGGCTGGGTTGTGGCAATCATTATTTGTCGTGAGTTGGCAGTGACGGGGCTACGTTTATTGCTTGTTGAAGATGGTGAAGTTATGGCTGCGGCATGGCCTGGAAAAGTTAAGACGGCGACGCAAATGCTAGCAATTATCTTCATTATGATTAACAATGCTCCATTTGAAGCTTTAGGGATTCCTTTGGCTCAGATTTTACTTTATGCCTGTTTGATTTTTACTATTTATTCTGGAGTGGATTACTTTATTAAAAATTCTCATGTGTTTAAAGGGTCAATGTAAGTAATAGTTATTTATTGATGATAGGGTAGGACAAAAGGGGGGGTTGCTTTTGTCTTGCCCTCTATTTATTTTTAGTGCTAGAGGGGGGAAGAGAGGATGAAACAGCAGAATCATGAGAGGATTACAGTACTTTTAGCAACGCCTTTTGGTAGGCTCTATCTCAAGGCAGATGCGCCATATACTTATGAGATCCGACCAATATTTGATCATCGTTACAAAGTAACTAGCTGTTATGAAATCAGCGTTTCTCTAGTCGATTCGTTGTTAGAATTACTTGAATGCGGGATTATTCCTGACCAAGGGATAGAAATTTCCTCATCCTCAGATAATGGTCAAGGTTTATCTGCGATTCAACTTGAAACTGGGACAATCATGATGCATATCGGAACCTTTGGTGAGTTGGATGGGGTAATTAGTCGGTATCAGCCTCATGCTCTTCAGTTAGAAGGAGAGCGTGTCAATGGGCTGAAAGAGTTTGTTTTTTATGTTGCTTGGCTTAAATTTAAACCAACAATTAATTACGACAATGTCGAGACATGGTTAGCTGTCGATCCTGGCCAAAATTGGTATTATGAGGGAGGCCAGTTAATTAATCGAACTTCTAAGTAAAGTTGTTTAAAAGGAAGACGATGTAAAAAATATGATATAATTAAACGGAATTAAGGACAGAAAGCGAATACTATACTAAGAGTGAAAGAGTGATTATGTGAAGGCGGAAATAATTGCGGTTGGAACAGAACTATTATTGGGTCAAGTAGTGAATACAAATGCGACCTTTCTTTCAGCGGAGTTAGCGACATTGGGATTTGAAGTGTATTACCAAACAGTTGTAGGTGATAATCCGGCGCGGCTTGAAGAGTTGCTAGAGCTTGCAGCCTCGCGCAGTCAGTTAATTGTACTTTGTGGTGGTTTAGGTCCGACAGATGATGATTTAACACGGGATGTAGTGGCAAAGCATGTCGGTGAAGGTCTGTTTACAGATGAAGAGGCAATGGCAAAAATTGAGCGACACATTAATCGAGGAGGCCATCCTATGACGGCAAACAACCGTCGTCAGGCACTGTCAATTGAGCATGGACGAGTAATTCAAAATCCTAATGGTTTGGCTGCGGGGACGTTATACCAAAGCGAGCAGGCATCTTATTTGTTGTTACCTGGCCCTCCAGGAGAGTTGATTCCGATGTTTCGTCAAAATGCGCGACCGCTTTTAGCAGAGCTGTTACCTCAGCAAGAGTTATTAAGTTCGAGAGTATTGCGCTTCTTTGGGATCGGGGAGTCTCGTTTAGTGACGGAGCTGGCGGACTTAATCGATGGTCAAAGTAATCCAACTATTGCACCGTATGCTCAACCTAATGAGGTAACTCTTCGTTTAACGGCAAAAGCGGCAGATGAGGCAACTGCTCAGGTTATGTTAGATGGTATTGAAGCTGAAGTGATGACATTGGTTGGTGAGTATTTTTATGGCTATGGCGATGATAATTCCCTAGTGGCAGAAACGGTTAAAGAATTACGTCGAGTTGGGCTTACAGTGACGAGTGCTGAAAGCTTAACTGCTGGTTTATTTCAAAGTACTTTAGGTAGTGTTCCTGGTGTCTCAGAAGTTTATAAAGGTGGTTTTGTGACATATAGCAATCAAGCAAAAGAGACCCTTTTAGGGATCCCTGCAGGTCTGATAGCCGAACATGGGGTGGTTAGTCAGGAAGTTGCGATGGCGATGGCTGAAGAGGCTCGTTTAGCCTTTGATAGTGATTATGGAATTTCCTTTACGGGAGTTGCGGGTCCAGATGAATTAGAAGGACACTCTGCTGGAACTGTTTGGATTGGTGTAGCATCAAAAGACTCGGGTGTATACGCCAAGTTATATCAATTTAATCGTGACCGTGACTATATTCGGCATAGCGCAGTGATGGCTGGTTTAGACTTATTACGTAAGCAAATTCTAAGAGAAAAGCTACAATAAAAAATAATTTCAAAAAAAGCGAACAAACATTCGCTTTTTGCTTGATTTTTGTTGCAAAAGAAAGTATGATTAATAAAAAGCTTTTAAAACTGAGATGGTTTGGTTCAAAAGCGGGATTTACATGTAGTGGGAAAATTGTGTAAACAAATTAGGAGGTTTATATATTGGCAGACGATCGTAAAGTAGCCTTAGATGCTGCGTTAAAGAAAATAGAAAAGAACTTTGGTAAAGGGTCTATTATGAAATTAGGCGAAAAAATTGATACTCAGATTTCGACTATTCCGAGTGGCTCATTGGCCTTAGATGTTGCTCTAGGTGTAGGTGGGTATCCTCGTGGGCGTATTATTGAAGTGTATGGTCCAGAAAGTTCAGGTAAAACAACTGTCGCCTTGCATGCTATTGCTGAGGTACAGCGTGCTGGTGGAACGGCAGCATTTATTGATGCAGAGCATGCCTTAGATCCAAAATATGCTCAAAATTTAGGCGTCAATATTGATGAGCTATTACTGTCACAACCAGATACAGGTGAACAAGGTTTAGAAATTGCTGATGCTTTAGTTTCAAGTGGCGCGATTGACATTGTTGTCGTTGACTCGGTAGCTGCTTTAGTTCCTCGTGCAGAAATTGACGGTGAAATGGGAGATGCTCACGTTGGGCTTCAAGCACGTTTGATGTCCCAAGCTCTACGTAAATTATCAGGCTCAATTAACAAAACTAAAACGATTGCGTTGTTTATCAACCAAATTCGTGAGAAAGTCGGCGTGATGTTTGGCAACCCAGAAATCACTCCTGGTGGACGTGCTCTTAAATTCTACGCGACAGTTCGGTTAGAAGTTCGTCGTGCGGAACAATTAAAAATCGGGACGGATATTATTGGGAACCGTACGAAAATTAAAGTAGTTAAAAATAAAGTGGCGCCACCTTTTAAAGTAGCAGAAGTTGATTTGATGTATGGTGAAGGCATTTCTCGTGAAGGTGAGTTGCTTGATATGGCTGCTGATCGTGACATTGTTGATAAGAGTGGGTCGTGGTATTCATACAAAGAGGAGCGTATTGGTCAAGGGCGTGAAAATGCTAAAAAATACATCAAGGAACATCCTGAAATGTATGATGAGATTTCAGTTCGTGTTAGAAATGAATATGGAATCGGCGAAGCAGTAGAAGTTACTGAGGCTGAAGAGATTGGCGAAGTACCCTTGGATTTAGATGAATAGTAAGTAGAAGCTCTCATTAAATTGAGGGCTTTTTTTTATTTTAGGTAAAAATGACTTGTTTTTGAAAAAAGTCGATTATTTTTATTCAAAAAGCTGAAACTCATGAATCGCTTGCTGTGTCACAGTAAACGGTTCATTTTCTTACAAAAAGCTTGTCACTTAAGTCCACTAGCGTAATTTAAAGTTGACACACCCTCCTTCAAATATTAGAATAAAAGTTGTATAATGATTTAAGTTGTACAAATATGCAAGTAGGGCATATTGATAGTAATCTGTGTTTTATCAACTAAAAACTACACATATATACAAGATTATACGGAGGTGTACAAATGAGTACAGGATTTATTGGTCTACTCCTCGGTATCATCGGATTGATTGTCGGTCTCGGCGTAGGGTTTTACATTGCTAAAAGTCGTCATGAAAAAGCGATTGAAGGCGCCAAAAGCTCAGCAACTGGTATTATAGAAGAAGCAAGACGAGAAGCTGAAACCTTGAAAAAGGAAACTTTATTAGAGTCCAAAGAAGAGAATCAGAAGTATCGGCTAGAAATTGAAAGTGAGTTGAAAGAGCGAAGAGATGAAGTAAAAATTCAAGAAAATCGTTTATTGCAACGTGAAACTAATCTCGATCGTAAAGACGAGACGTTAGTTAAGCGCGAACACTCACTCGAAGACAAAGAAGAAAAACTCGATTCGAAGCAACAATTGATTGATGAACGAGAACAGAAAGTATCAGAACTAATTGAAGAACAACAAAAAGAACTAGAAAAAGTCGCGGCCTTATCACGAGAAGAAGCCCAAGATATTATTATGAAGACTACGGAAGATGAATTAACTCATGAAGTAGCCGTCATGGTCAAAGACAGTGAGCGTAAATTGAAAGAGGATGCGGATCGTCAAGCGAAAAACATCTTATCTTTAGCAATGCAACGCTGTGCAGCAGACCAAGTGTCAGAAGCGACAGTCTCAGTCGTCACATTACCAAATGACGAGATGAAGGGACGTATTATCGGTCGAGAAGGGCGTAATATTCGGACGCTTGAAACCTTGACAGGGATTGATTTAATCATTGATGATACGCCAGAAGCGGTAGTTCTTTCAGGTTTTGATCCAATTCGTCGCGAGACGGCTCGAATCGCTCTTGAAAAACTGATTCAAGATGGTCGGATTCATCCGGCTCGGATTGAAGAAATGGTTGACAAGGCACGTAAAGAGATGGATGAAACAATTCGTGAATACGGTGAAAATGCGGCCTTTGAAGTTGGCGCACATACCTTACATCCAGATTTGATTAAGATTATGGGGCGGTTACGTTTCCGTACAAGCTATGGTCAAAATGTGCTAAATCATTCGATTGAAGTGGCCAAATTAACGGCTGTTCTGGCTGCTGAATTAGGCGAAGATGTCGATTTGGCTAAGCGAGCCGGTTTCTTGCATGATATTGGGAAAGCTCTTGACCGCGAAGTTGAAGGCTCCCATGTTGAAATTGGTACTGAATTAGCTAAGAAATACAAAGAGCATCCAGTTGTTATTAATGCGATTGCTTCTCACCATGGTGATACAGAAGCAACATCTGTTATATCCGTCCTTGTAGCGGCGGCAGATGCGCTCTCAGCGGCGCGACCAGGTGCTAGGAGTGAATCTCTGGAAAACTATATCAAACGTCTAGAGCGCTTGGAAGGTATCTCTAATGACTTCCCAGGAGTTGATTCAAGTTTTGCGATTCAAGCGGGTCGTGAAGTGCGTATTATGGTTAAACCAGAGGAGATTTCTGATGATGAGTCAACGATTCTTGTTCGTAAGATTCGCAAACGAATTGAAGAAGAGCTTGATTATCCAGGACATATCAAAGTAACAGTTGTTCGTGAAACACGAGCAGTTGATTATGCAAAATAACTAATTGATAGTTGACGAGAGGCAAAGGTCTCTCGTCAACTATTTTTTTATGTTTTCTAGGTTATTTTGCTTGGGAACGAGGGGGGATTCTGAAAATTTCAGTTGTTTGATGAGGCAGAAAATGATAAACTGGAACGTGTATCGTGTTTAATATAATAATCAAATAACGTTTATTTTTTGTTGTAGTTATGTGGATATAGTAGGAAAGGAAGTTTAGTGACGTGGACGAAGAACAATTTGAAGTGCCTGAAGCAGAAGAGATTACAGCAACACGAGCGAGCCGTGCTCAAGCGAGAATCGCTAATGCTAACGTGAATAATACAACTAATAGCAATCATAATGAGCGTGAACACTCTCAATCAGGACTGGGACTTTTAGGAACAGTTTTGATTTTATTTTTACTGATATTAACAGCTGGCATGAGCTTTTTGATTTATTTATCGCTTGGACATGAGAAAAAGTATGAGGCGATGGAGCAGCAAATGATGTCAATCGAACAGCGGTTGCCTAATACAGGCAATGTTCAAGAAACAGATGATTCAAAGATGTTGAAACCTGTAACGACAGAGAGCCAAGCGACAGAAGCAACTCCAGTGGAGGGGCAGCCACAACCAGAGGCAGATCCAGCAGGTGGAGTGGTTACACCAAATCCTAATGGGACTAAAACCTATATTGTTCAGTCAGGGGATACTTTATCTGCGATTGCCGCAATTAATGGGATGACATTGGATGAGTTGAGAAGTGCGAACAGTCTAGCTGATGATGTGCTTCACGAGGGGCAAGTATTAAATGTTTCGGTGGCGGCAGCGCCTTAGTTGGGGAGATTAATTGAATAAAGAGGCAAGTTTTCTAGAAAGGTGTTTTCAAGAAGGCTTGCCTTATTTGTTCTGCTAGCTTGTCGTGAAGTTGTAGGGATTGCTGATTTACTTTCTTTTAGCCTTAATTATTGTTAAAATGGATAAAGGACTATGCAAGCAGAAAGATGCTAAAACAATTGGTTTATATAGAGAAGAGGAAGCAGTTATGCGTTTATTATTTGTTGGAGATGTTGTCGGTTCTTTAGGGAGAGATACGGTCAGTTTGTATTTGCCTAAATTAAAGAAAAAATTCCGGCCACAAGTCACAATTTTAAATGGTGAGAATGCGGCAGCAGGTCGCGGAATCACTGAAAAAATATATAAGAAGTTTTTACAAGATGGGGTAGATGTGGTTACTTTAGGAAATCATACATGGGATAATCGAGATATTTTCGAGTTTATTGAGGATGCTAAAAAGATGATTCGCCCAGTTAATTTTCCAGAAGCGACGACGCCAGGTAAAGGGATTGTCTATGTGAAGGTTAATCAAGTGGAGCTAGCTGTTATCAATCTTCAAGGCCGAGTGTTTATGGCTGATATTGATGATCCGTTTAAAGTGATTGATGATTTTGTGGCAGAAGCTCGTCAACGGACACCGTTGATTTTTGTTGATTTTCATGCAGAAACAACGAGTGAAAAGCAAGCGATGGGCTGGTTTTTAGATGGTCGTGTGTCAGCAGTTGTTGGGACACATACCCATGTTCAAACGAATGATGCTCGGATTTTACCTGAAGGGACGGCCTATCTAACGGATGTAGGGATGACTGGACCTTTTGATGGTATTTTAGGGATGAAGCGGGAGCCTGTAATAGGTAAATTCCGAACAGCTTTACCTCATCGTTTTGAGGTAGTTGAAAGTGGTCGTAGCAACCTTTCTTATTGTGTGATTGAGCTAGATGATGCGACGGGTAAAGCTAAAAACATTGAAGTGGGACAGATTAATGATGATCATCCCTTCAGAGATTAAGGAAGATAGGTAATACGAATGAAGAGAGAGACTGGATTCGTAATGGATGAAGAGGTCCAACAAGCCTTAAATCGCTTATTGTTGCTGTTGGATAAGAGTGATATTATTCAAGATTATAAAAAAATTGAAGCGAAGGTTCAAGATCACCAAGGGTTGGTGGCAATGACTGATGAGATAAAAGAGTACCAGAAACAAGCGGTTAAATTCGCTCATTATGGAAAACCAGAGGCTGAAAAGCAGGCGATAAAAAAAGCGGATGAATTGACGATGACTTTTGATGATCATCCACTAGTTATTCGCTATCGAGAAAAATTGATTGAAGCTAATGATTTATTGCAGCATTTGACTCATTTATTGGAAGCTCAGGTCAATCTCCAGTTGGACTTAACTTACGAAGATTTATTGAAGACGCAGTTGGAACCAAACGATTAAGGATGTGAATGATTTTTGGCAGAAAAAACAAAACATACGCCGATGATGGAGCAATATTTTGCGATTAAGAAGGACTATGAAGATGCGTTCCTCTTTTATCGATTAGGTGATTTTTATGAAATGTTTTATGAAGATGCAATTAATGCTTCTCAGTTATTAGAGTTGACATTGACTAGTCGCAATCGTAATGCGGATAATCCGATTCCTATGTGTGGTATTCCTCATCACGCAGCTCAAGGCTATATTGATTCATTGATTGAAAAAGGTTATAAAGTGGCAATCTGCGAGCAGGTTGAAGACCCTAAAACGACTGTTGGTATGGTGAAGCGTGAGGTAGTTCAACTCGTAACGCCAGGGACTGTTATGGAATCAAAGGGTCTGGATGCGAAGGAAAATAATTATTTAACTGCGATTGTGGCAGATGAACGTCATCAACAATTTGGTTTTGCTTATGTTGACTTAAGTACAGGGGAATTGAAGGCGAGTACTCTTTTTGATGAGGAAAGTGTGCTGAATGAAGCGTCAAGTTTGCAAACTCGTGAAGTTGTTTTAGGGAGTCAGTTGTCAGAGAGCTTAAAGGATAAATTGACGCAGCGATTAGAGGTGATTTTCTCTGAACAATTTGATGTGGCTGACACCGCTGAATCTAGCTTTATTACCGCTGATTTAACGTCTGAGTTGGAGCAAGAGGTTGTTAATAAATTATTGGCATATTTGAGCTTAACGCAGAAACGTAGCTTAGGACATATCCAAAAAGCGGCAAATTATCAACCTGCGCATTTTTTAAAGATGGATCATTATTCAAAATTTAATTTGGAGCTGTCTCAGTCGATTCGGACAGGAAAGAAGCAAGGGACCTTGCTTTGGTTACTAGATGAAACGAAGACGGCTATGGGCGGACGCTTACTAAAGCAGTGGCTAGATCGTCCGTTGATTCAAGAACAAAAAATTAATCAGCGTCAGGAAATGGTTCAAAGTCTAATTGAGGCGTTTTTTGAGCGTGCTGATTTACAGGCGGCTATGACAAAAGTTTATGACTTGGAGCGTTTAGCTGGCCGGGTTGCTTTCGGTAGTGTCAATGGTCGTGATATGATTCAGTTGAAGACATCGCTTGAGCAGATTCCACAAATTCGTTTGCTGATTGAGGGGATTAATCAGGGGCAATGGAATGATTTGTTGCTCGATTTAGATCCGGTAACGGATGTAGTTGAATTGATTGATACGGCGATTATTGATGAGGCTCCGCTGACAATTATGGATGGCGGTGTTATTAAAGATGGCTATAATAAACAGTTGGATACGTACCGTGATGCAATGAGTCATGGCAAGCAATGGATTGCTGAGATGGAAGCTAAGGAGCGACAGGATACAGGGATTAAAAACCTGAAAATTGGGTTCAATCGCGTGTTTGGTTACTATATCGAGGTGACGAAAGGTCAATTGGCTAATTTGCCAGAAGGCCGCTATGACCGGAAGCAAACACTGACTAATGCTGAGCGTTTTATTACACCAGAATTAAAAGAGACGGAAACCTTGATTTTAGAAGCAGAAGAAAAGTCTCAAGATCTGGAATATCAATTATTTTTAGAGGTTCGTGAGAAAATTAAAGCGTCGATTGGGCGACTTCAAAAGTTAGCAAAATCGGTGGCAGCCATTGATGTTTTGCAGAGCTTTGCGACGGTGAGTGAAAAATATCAATACACTCGTCCGATTATGAAAGCCAATAGTCATAATTTACAATTAGTTGAGGGACGCCATCCAGTAGTAGAAAAAGTGATGGGGCATCAAGAATATGTACCAAATAGTGTGAAAATGGCACCAGAGACGACTATTTTCTTAATTACTGGTCCGAATATGTCGGGTAAAAGTACGTATATGCGCCAATTGGCTCTAACAGTTGTGATGGCTCAAATGGGGTGTTTTGTGCCCGCGGAGTCTGCAGAGATGCCAATATTTGATCAGATATTTACGCGAATCGGTGCATCGGATGATTTGATTTCAGGACAAAGTACATTTATGGTTGAGATGATGGAGGCAAATGAAGCGTTACGTCATGCGACTAAAAATAGTTTGATTCTTTTTGATGAAATTGGCCGAGGAACGGCGACGTATGATGGGATGGCGTTAGCAGAGGCGATTATTGAATACATTCATCAAAATGTGAAGGCTAAAACCCTCTTCTCGACCCATTACCATGAGTTAACGGAGCTGGATCAGTCTCTTGAGGGCTTGGTGAATGTCCATGTGGGCGCGGTTGAAAAAGACGGTGAGGTAGTTTTTCTTCATAAGATGATGGATGGCCCAGCCGATAAAAGTTATGGGATTCACGTTGCTAAGTTGGCGGGGTTGCCAGTTGAATTATTAGAGCGTGCCTCAATGATTTTGACGTCATTGGAAGCAGGTGCTCAGGCTCCTAAGCAAAGTCAAGCGTCGCCTGTTGTAGAGAAAGAAGCTGGACAGTTATCATTGTTTTCAGAGGTTTCTACTGAGGAGTTGAGCGTCATTGATACGGTTAAACGGATGAATTTACTTGAGATGACCCCGATGGACGCGCTGAATATGCTGTATGAGCTTCAAAAAAGGATTTAATTAAGAGGCTAGGGACTAGTCTATATATATATGTTTATGAGGCTTCACGGGAGAACTCGTGAAGCTATTCTAGAAGAGTGATTGCGAGAAGTGAAGCTGTCTGGGTGAAAGGAGCTCGATGACATGAGTAAAATTCAAGAATTATCAGAGATGCTAGCGAATCAGATTGCGGCAGGAGAAGTGGTTGAAAGACCGGCATCAGTTGTTAAAGAGCTAGTTGAAAATGCGATAGACGCCAATAGCAGTCAGATTGATATCTATCTTGAAGAAGCAGGTTTGCGAAAAATTCAGGTCATTGATAATGGTGATGGGATTGAAAATGACGATGTGCTGAGTGCGTTTAAGCGTCATGCAACTAGTAAAATTCACACCCGTGATGATCTTTTTCGAATCCGGACATTAGGATTTCGCGGGGAGGCTTTACCGAGTATTGCTTCTGTGTCGGAAATGACCTTGGAAACCTCTACAGGTGAAGGCGAGGGAAGTTTTGTTCGTCTTGAAGGTGGCAAGGTTCTGGAACACAAGCCCAATGCACTGCGGAAAGGGACAAAAATCACGGTTGAAAACCTGTTTTTTAATACTCCTGCTCGGTTGAAGTATGTTAAAACAATTCAAACCGAGTTAGCTAATGTGGGAGATATTATTAATCGATTGGCGATGAGTCATCCTCAAATTGCCTTTAGGTTGGTACATGATGGCAATAAAATGTTAAGTACAACAGGAAATGGTGATATTAAACAGGCGATAGCCGGGATTTATGGTGTGGGAACGGCGAAAAAGATGATGCAGATTGGGCAGGAGGATCTGGATTTTAATGTTTCTGGTTTTGTGTCATTACCTGAATTAACACGTGCAAGTCGTAACTATTTATCAATCATTATTAATGGTCGATATATTCGTAATTACTTATTAAATAAGGCAATTGTTGAGGGGTATGGCTCGAAGTTGATGGTAGGGCGTTTTCCTTTAGCGGTGATTAAAATTGAGATGGACCCACTGTTAGTGGATGTGAATGTTCATCCTACTAAGCAAGAGGTTCGGTTGAGTAAAGAAAAAGAGCTGATGGCATTGATTGTTAGAGCGATTCAAGAAGCTTTAGGGGAACAACAGCTAATTCCTAATGCTGCAAATAATCTAGGATTTAATCGTCAAGCGCCGAAGGAAAAGAAATTAGAGCAAATTCGGATGCCATTGGAGACGACAGCGATTGAGAGTACGGGCATTAGCCGTCATCAAAGTCATCGTCCCCCAAGTTTTAAAGAGCAAGGATTAGCCTATGATGCTGCAGAAGGGCGCTTCTATGTCCCTGATAAGGAGTCTAAGGCTGTTGAAGCTCCTGTTCAGTTAGAGAGTGGGACGCCAGCTAATAGACCACAGGAGGATGTGACAGTGGTATCAGAGTCAACAGCAGTTCTTGAAGCAGAGTCACCTGCTAAAATTGTCGATTTAGGGCATGTAGATAATCAGAAATTTGATCTGCCTTTTGGTCCAGAAGTGGAAGAAACTCTAGAGTTAGACTTGGAGACTCAAGATACGTCAAACGGGCGTTTCCCAGAGTTAGAGTATTTTGGGCAAATGCACGGAACTTATCTATTTGCTCAAAGCGTTGAAGGGCTGTATATCATCGATCAGCATGCGGCTCAGGAACGGATTAAGTATGAGTATTTTCGTGAAAAAATTGGTGAGGTAGGGACAGATTTACAGGAGTTGTTGGTCCCGATTGTTTTGGATTATCCTAATAGTGATGTGCTGAAAATTCAAGAACAAACGGATAATCTGGCATCAGTTGGGATTCACTTGGAGTCCTTTGGTCAGAACAGTTTTATTGTTAGGGCTCATCCTACGTGGTATCCAAGTGGGAAAGAGGAGACGATTATTCGCGAAATGATTGATTTAGTTTTAACGACTGGTCAAGCTAGTGTTGCGAAGTTTCGCGAAGATACAGCGATTATGATGAGCTGTAAGCAATCGATTAAGGCCAATCATTATTTAAATGATGAGCAAGCACGGATTTTATTAGAGGATTTGGCCAAATGTGAGAATCCGTTTAATTGTCCTCATGGTCGGCCTGTGTTGATTCATTTTAATAATACTGATATGGAAAAGATGTTTAAACGAATTCAGGATTCACATTAATAAAAATTTATAAGTACCGTTTCTCTTGCAAAGGAGGCGGTCTTTTTTTATTCAAAAAACGTTTTAATATAACGTTTTATATGTGTGGAATTTTAATGTTTTAAATGGGTTAGGTGTGTTTAATATAACGAAAAACTAACATTATTGTAAGGCGCCAAAAAAGAGAGCCCTGTCATCTCTTGATAGCGTTGATGATTAAGACTCTAGGTGGATTTTAGCGTCCGCCTCTGGCTTGATGAAAAGAAAAGGGAGATAGTTAATAATAAATATATCAAGTGATAGAAGGAGAAATAAAAATGAAATTAATTAAAGCTGTTGTATCAATCATCGTATTAGGGGTCGCCGTTTTGGTTATTGGAAAGGCATTGCTTCCAGATGAGCAAACAACTGACAATGATTTGGCTCAACAAATAGATCGATTTAATCCCTTTGTTTCAAAGGAGGATGTTTATGTGTTAACGGCGAATGAGCATGGAACTAAGCAAGAGCCAGGTGGTTACATGTATTATCAGGATGCTTATAAAGAAGACGGAAGTAGTTATAAAGTGTCATTCTATGCTGGAGATGAGCTGAGAGAAGGGGCTTTTCTAAAATTAGAGGCTAAAGGGAAGTTTGTCAAAACATGGGAAGAGGTGTCACAAGAAGAGTTGCCACTAAAGGTTAGGGAAAAATTGGCCGGGGCGGTTCCAACTGCGGCTCAGGAACAATCGACTGAACCCCCTATGTGATTTAGTTTAGAGTAAGAATTGTATTGCATTTGTGAAACGAAGGGGAGGACTTTTGTCCCCTTCTATTTTGTTTTTAGTCTGAATAAAAGTGTCTATATTGACAATGAAAACATATATTATTATAATAAGTTATGGATTTATAATGATAACGCTATCATATCGTTGTATAGCGTTAAAAATGAACAAGGGGGCGGGAAATTGGATGTTAATGAAATCAGTATATTGGATGTCTTAGAGTTATCAGAATTATATGTATCAGTCTTTAATGGGCCGCCTTGGCATAATCAATGGACATTAAAAGCAGCAGCGAATAAGATGAAACAATTGATTCATTCAGAGGGTTTTTACGGTTTGATTTGCTCGATAGATTCAGAAGCATGTGGCTTTGTTTTGGGGATTCGAGAAGATGTGCATGGAGATTCTTATTTTCGCATCAAGGAAATGGGGGTTATTTTTACGAAACAACACAGTGGTATCGGTAGTCAATTACTAGCTGAATTAGAGGGTGTGTTGAAGGATAGTGACGTCAATAACATGTACCTATTAACTGATAGAATAACTAATATAGTGAATTTCTACACAAAGAACGGTTTTGAAGAATGGAATAATATGACATTTTTAGGTAAGTCTCTTATCTAGGCAGGTCGATTGAGTCATGAAAGTAAAGGAGCCGTGACAAAAGTCGTTTTACTCCGAGCACTACGTTAACTTTGATACCTTAACTCTTGCAGCGTGTTTATCGTACAATATATATGAAGCAAAACTAGAGCGTGACAAAAAGTCACGCCCTAGTTTTAAAGTTTTTCAATTTCTTTAGCTAAGTCAGTACAGAGTTGGACTTTTGCCCACTGTTCGTCTTCTGTTAAGTGGTTGCCTTCCTCGGTTGAGGCGAAGCCACACTGAGGAGAGACACAAATTTGTTCTAAAGGTACGAATTGATTGGCTTCTTTAACACGTGCGATTAAGTCAGTCATTGTTTCTAATTCAGGTGTTTTGGAGGTGACTAAGCCTAGAACGATTTTTTGCTTACGGAGGCTATTTAAGGGCTTGAAATCTCCTGCTCGCTCTGAATCGTATTCAATAAAGAAACCATCAAACTCTTCTATGCTAAATAAATGCTCGAGAATCAGATCAAAACTACCTTCATATAACCAAGAGGATTGGAAATTGCCGCGACAAGTATGGAAGGTCACTGCAAGATCAGCAGGCTTATTGGCTAATGAACGACGAGTCAATTCTTCAAATTTTTCTAGCAATGCTTTTGGCTCGAGACCCGCGGCAGCTAATAGAGCGTCGTATTTTGAGTCAGTTAAAGCTCCCCAAGCAGTGTCATCTAATTGTAAATAGCGACAGCCTGCATCATAAAAAGCTTGAATCGCGTCTTGATACGTTTGGACGATATCGTTTTCTAAGTCGCTTAAGCTACTATAAGTTGGATTAGCTAGGTAGTCTTTCGAAGCTAAAGCCCCAGAGAAATAGATCATACATGGTCCCGGAATTGTTTGCTTAGCCAGTGCCTCACCAGCATGTTCTTTAACAAATTTGAAATCTGCTAAAAAAGGATGATTAGCATCAAATTCAACTTTGCCACTAACGTAATAGCTTTCAACATCTTTAGCTTTGACCCCTTGGAAAATGGTGGCATCGCCTAAAGAGAGTTTAGTGATACCTTTCAAGTTAACAATGTAATCCAAATGCCACCAACGGCGTCTAAATTCCCCATCAGTGACTGATTTCAGACCATATTTTTTTTGTTTTTCTATTAAGTCAATGATTGCCTCATCTTCAATGGCCCTTAATTCATCGTATGAAATTAGCTGGTTTTTATAGTGCTCTCGGGCAGTTTTTAAAACTTCTGGTCGTAAAAAACTACCGACACTATCATTTTTGAATGGTGCTCTTGTCATCTTATTCCTCCTTGATTTTCGCTATAATAGAGTAATGTTTTGTTTATGATAGCTGTTAAAATAGCCAATGTCAACCATTTTTATGTGTTTTGGTTAATGAGTTTTTCCTTGTTTTGCCATTTTTTAAGTAGAGCTACTTTAGTTTGGATAAATAGGTTAAATTTAGGAGGAAATATCTCGGTTTTACTTGATGGTTGGTTAAACCAAAGAAGGCGAGACAATTGTCTCGCCCGCAAAATAATTAGTTATGAAGTGTGTTGTTAGGAAAAATAGTATCTAGGGAATTACTTCATAGACAAAATTATATTCTTAATATATCACAGGAACTTGTCATGTAACGAATCATTTTTTTAAGTAAATTTTGCATAAATTGAAAGTTATGTTTCCCTTATTAAGCTCAAATCAAAACACCCTTGCACATTGAGGTTGGCAAGGGAGGAGATTGGATCGCTACTGTAGAAATAGCGTTAAGTTAATTGTAAGGTAGATAGGTAAAACAATCAATACCAAAATATGTATATTAAGTGTAAAAAAAGAGGGTAAATGTTTGTTTGTCGATAGATTAGTTTGTTTGTTGGTTTTATGAAATGAAAATTGAACAGTTTTTGTTGAAAGGTCAGTGGTTATTAGAAAGTTTTCATTCGCTATAGCAAGCATGATATAATAACACAATCAAAGAATTGTCATTTTGTGATGAAGAGGTAGTTTGGGGGAATAAATAGAGGTTCATGTCGTTTTCGTTCAAAATAGGTTCAAAAAAGAAGTGGTTGGTGTGAGTTATGAGTAAAAATAATAAAACAAAAAAAAGTCATGTAGATAAAAAAAAGCTACCAATATCAAACTATCAAAAATGGCGAAATGAGCATGTTGAGGCTCATTATTGGCGAGCAATTTATGGTTATGGTTAGGATTGGTTGTGGCTCTTGTTTTTGTAGCGTATGAATCGACGCATTTTGCAGAAACTAATGGTAGTCCAGTCGTGGGCGGTTTGCATAATATCCTAACGATCTTAGGTTATGTTGTTAGTTTAATTAGTTTAGGCCAATTAATTCGTAAGCGTCTCTATCAACAAACGGGATTTAAACGAGCCGCTTTGATAAGTCTTGGAAGCACACTTTTACTAAGTGTTTATTTAATTCTGGGAGCAATATTTTGGTTGGCCGATTATCTAGATAGTGGAAAAGCAGTGGAGAAAGTCTTAATCTGGTTGCTGTTAGGGATGGTTATTATTTTAGTCTTAAAGGGAGTAATCGCTGTTTATCGGGATAAACTGACTGATAAAGTGATTAAATATCTTAATTATTCTGCTGTGACAATTAAGAGTCTTATTTTTTTATCGGCTTTTATTTGGTGTCAAGGTTGGGTGGTTTTAGCTGAGCAGGAAGTTATTTTGGTTTTTCCGTTGGGGATGCTGGGAATCGGCTTAGGAATGTTTGCCATGGATGCTATAGTAGCGGCCGGGTATTTGATAGATAGTGATAGTGAGTATGCTGAGAGTAGCTATCAGCAAGTGTTATTGAAACGGCGCAAACGAGAACAGGAAAAGCAACTAGCTAAAAAGCAAGACGAGAAGCTGACAAAAAAAGAAAATAAGCGATGGAAAAAGCGTCTAATTAATGTGGCAATAAAAGTGGTTGTTGGGCTACATATTCTTTTTATTTTAGGAGGAACCGTTGGTCTATATGTAGCCAATATCGGAAAGGCGATGATTGATAATTCGTCCTTAACAATCAGTGATATTGTCCGTTTTAGAACAGAAGAGAGTTTGACTGAGTTAACTTTTCTTAATCCTGTCCACAAGTTACCCGCTGTTTCTTCATCACTTATTTTAAGGGATGGCAAAGCGTTGCCTGATAGATCGAGTGAGTTTTATGTGATGGATGAGCTTGGCTGGTTAAATGAGGAACAAAAAAATTTAGTTATGACAACTAACCGTCAATTCATGTTGACACAAGAAAAGCCGCAAGTTGTATTAGCGTTAATTGATGAAAGTGGGGCTGACTTTGATCGGTATGTAGCTGATACGTTTAATCATTGGCAAATTGGGCAAAAAGAGTTTGATAATGGCCTGCTAGTACTATTTGCTCGAAATGGTGGTAGTCACAATGTAAGAATTGAAGTAGGATATGGTTTAGAAGGGCTTATAACGGATAGCCTAGCTGGCCAATTGTTAAGGAGCCAACAAGCTAAGCTTAAGAGTCAGGATAAAAAACAGGTGACAGCAGGTTTATTAGCTGTTTTTCAGGAATTAACTACTATGATTCGGCTAGAGGACGGCAAAGAAAGTTTAAGTGACTTGCCATTAAGCCATCCGTTAGTTAAAAGCAGTGTACTGGCGACAGTTCCATCTATTGTGACAGTATTTTTAATGGTGTTAAAATTTATTTTAATGGTAGATTTTGGTGTTTATATTCTTTTCTCTGTTATTGGTGCGATTTTTAGTCGAGGGGACTCTGATGGGACTAGGGGTTCGAGATCAAGTGGCAGTGGAGATTGGTCTTCAGGTGGAAGCGACTATTCAGGAGGAGGCGGCAGTAGCGGCGGAGGTGGCGCTAGTATCTGAGTGAGTAATTTATTCGTTTGATTTATTCGTTTTATAGCATAATGGGTAAGTAGATAGTGATGGATGAAAATTAAAGAGAAGGGGAATAATTTTATGACATACGACCAATTTTTAGCGACTTTATCAAAACCTGCGAGAAGTGCGTTGCTTCACAATGGTATTGATTCATTTGAAAAATTAGCTAGGCTATCTAAAAAGGAGGTTCTAGCTTTTCATGGGGTTGGACCAGCATCACTTCCAAAGATGGAGGCAGTGTTAGCCGATTGTGGACTTCAATTCTCTAGATAATGGGGAACACAAACTAAAGTATGGGAGGAATTGGATAAATATGTCTCATCAAGAATTTACACAGCAGTTTATAGCGTGTGTAGTTAAACAAAATGAAACGCTATTAGGAGATTTTTTTACTTTGGAAGCAGAAATTTTATGGCCATGTACTGATGAACAATTTACTGTGTCGGATTACATCAGAGCAACGTGTCAATACCCGGGAAAATGGGAGGGCGCAGTGGTTAAGATGATACAGTTAGAAGAGGAAATAGTAGCTGTGTCAAAGGTCTTTACGAAAGAGTTGGCCTTTTTTGTCACATCATTTATTACACTAAAAGGTGATAAGATTCACCGGTTAGAGGAATATTGGGCAGATATTGGTGAAGCACCTCAATGGCGTAAAAATATGACTATTGGTAAGAAAATTAATTAAAATATGGGATAAAGGAGAGGTGTGATGAGTCGTTTAGCCAATCAAGACTATGTAGTTAGGTTAGAAAATGATCAAACATATACACTTGAGTCAACCGATAATAGGCCAGTAGATTGTGTGATAAACCCAAATCAGTATCGGAAAAATGATAACTACACTGCGTGGCGACTGGTTATTTCTGATAGTTGTGGAAATGAGAAGAGCGTTCTGATAGTTGCGCCATTTTTTACATACGGCAGTGTTGTGTTAAGTGATACCCAGTTTATTTTTCTTTTTGGCTGTTCGGTTTTAACGCTTAATTTGTCAACATATGAAGTAATGATTCATCCAGCGTTTTCTGAATGGGGAATATTTTATGAAATCATGCCGTTTGCTGAGGGCTATTTGATTTATGGGGAGCTTGAATTGGTTAAGTTGTCTTCTAATTTTGAACGTGAGTGGCGATATGGAGCTAGTGATATTTTTGTGACCGAGGACGACCGGCAGCCAGTTACTATTTTGGGAGAGTTCATTGAAATAAATTGCTGGGATGGCTACAGCGCAACTCTTAATAAATACGGTGAAGAGCTTTAAATAATGAAAAAGGAAAAGAAATTATTTTTCTATAGTTAAATTGGCTCAGGATAGTTTATTTAAGGAGATTAAAAAATGACGTTAAAGTACATAAAAAGTGTCCCTTACCAAGTATGAGTGGGTAAGATACTTAATATGATAACACAAAACTAATCTTTGTGAACGTTTTTTTTTTATTTTAATTTAGTTAGTTATAAATGGTGGTGAGGGAGTCGAACTAGGTTTCAAATAAAGGGACATGGCAGCTTAACTATAAGGATGGAGTGTTGGGAATGAAACAGGCAATAGTACATATAGCTTTAGTCGTAACTGATTACGACGAAGCTATTGATTTTTATACTAAAAAGCTTAATTTTATCTTGTTAGAAGATACGTATCAACCGGAGCAAGACAAACGTTGGGTTGTTGTTTCTCCGCCAGGGACAAATGGAACACCCCTGTTGCTAGCCAAAGCTTCAAAGCCAGCACAAGAGCCGTTTGTCGGCAATCAAGCGGGTGGTAGGGTGTTTCTATTTTTAGCTACAGATGATTTTGATCGAGATTATGTGGAGATGGTTGAAAAAGGAATCGAGTTTGTTAGAGAACCAAAACAAGCAGAATACGGAATGGTCGCAGTTTTTAAAGATTTATACGGCAACTTATGGGATTTAATTCAGTTCTGTGAGGGACATCCTATGGGAATGAGGGTAGAGTGAGCGTAATGTTATAATCAGAATAATCAAAGAACCAGAACAATCGGAATAGCTGATTGTTCTGGTTTTTTTGCTTGTGTGGAGTCAAAAATGAGTGAAGAGCTTAGTTTTTTCGGTAATCTTTAGGTGATACGCTACTCCAATATTTAAATTGCCTAGAAAAGTGTGACGCATTTTGATACCCAATAATTTCGGCGATTTCGCCAACTGATAATTTGGGTTGGTGAAGTAAAAATTTAGCTTCGTTATATTTTAACTTATCTAGATATTGTTTTGGACTGATGTGATACACTTTTTTAAATGTTTTTAGCATACTACTCTTACTGATATTCAATGAGTCAGCTATTTTATCCATTGATAAAAGATAGCGATGACGTTCGATAGGGACTTCTGTAAATTTTCTAAAGTTGCCTTGGATAGTATCGGCGATAGTTTTTGCCAAAATAAGTGTCGAGTTATCTGAATTAGTAATTTTCCCTTTCTCATGTTCAGCATATTCTAAGAAAAAACTGATCAGTTCAATTAATAGTTTTTCTACCAAAAGTTTCTCTTTAATTGTGTAAGTTTCAAAGGCGAGTAGTTCAACATAGGTATAAAGTATGGTTTCAATTTTGTCATAAACAGGATTTTTTTTATCCAATAAAACGGGGCAGTACATAAGTAGCAGCTGTTGAACCGTTGGATCGTCAATATCAAAGTGCACACAGAAATACTCCATTCCTTCATGAGAAATACATTTATTTTCATGAGCAATCCCAGGTGGAATCAAGATAATATCCCCTTGAGAAAAGTGACATTCTCTGCCATCAAAAATGGTTTGTTGAGTGCCGTCAAGGATCATCATAATCTCAAAAGCAAAGTGAGTTTCTTGCTTTGCTACCCATTGATGAGACACTTTTTGTTTATGACCGCCGAAGGATTTTATATTTGCATTTATATCAGGAAGATTAGCAATTTTTTCGAGCCATGCAGGTTTTTCATTCATCAGATGCTCTCCTTTTTACGAAAAATGGTAAAAATATTATGCTTTTTGATATATATTATACCAATTATTTTACCTATAATAAACTCATTAAAAGAAACCGATTTCAAAGAAGGTGATCTCAACTAGTTTATTAGCAAAAAGGTAGCAAGTATAAAATGAAAACGCCTAACTTTTTTATGAGTGTATTTAGTTAGGAGTCCCGTCATTAGTAAGTGTTTTTACGAAAAAAGATGGTTAATTGTAAAAGAGAAATCACTACAAAAGGAAGAAGGAGAAAATAAATGACAACAATCAAGAACCCGATTATTCCAGGGATGGCCCCTGATCCCTCAATTATTCGTGTTGAGGATGTGTACTATATTGCCACATCTACGTTTCATTGGAATCCAGCAATTCAATTATTCCAATCAAAGGACTTGGCCAACTGGGAGTTGATAGATTTTGCTTTAAAAGAGGGACAGGTTGATTTACGTGGAACTAATACGCCAGCAGGCATTTGGGCTCCGCACTTATCTTATGACTCGGTAACTAAAACTTATTGGCTAGCGTATTCTCATATGACCAATATGGCTGGTAGGGAGTTTAATTCAGATTCCTATGTTTTATCAGCTCCAACTATTAACGGGCCCTGGTCAGCGCCAATTTATCTAACGTCAATTGGCTTTGATCCTGCTATTTATCATGATGAAGATGGGAAGCATTATTTAGCTATTCTTGAATGGGAGACGCGTCAAGGGTATCAAGCACCTGGTCATATTGTTATTGCTGAAGTTGATTTGGTTAGAGGGGGGATTATCGGAAATTGGCACCGAGTCACTCACGGATTTACAACAAGAGGATGCGCCGAAGCTCCTCAAATATATAAGCGAAATGGGTATTATTATTTGATAATAGCTGCAGGTGGGACTGGTTATGCTCATGGAGTCGAAATTGGACGATCGAAGTCAATTTTTGGGCCATATGAGCCTCATCCTTCTGGCGAACCAATTATTACTTCTTCACCTCGTCATCTTTTTTCTCTGGGTGATCCAGACGCTGGTCATTTTGAGATGTATAATCCGAATTCGATTATGCAAAAGGCGGGGCATGGTTCTTTAGTAGAAACTCAAACTGGTGAGTGGTATCTTGCTCATCTGATGTCACGACCTCTTGAAGGAACATTGCTGAACCCTTTGGGAAGAGAAACATCTATTCAAAAAATGCACTGGCGAGAAGATGGATGGTTAGAAATGGCAGATGGCTCAAACTTGGCCAAAATGGAAGTTGAAGGGATGAAAGGAATGGCTTTATCTAGGCTAGTGACGCATGACGTGTATGATACGTTTGATGGTGCTAGCTATGATCCTCATTTGATGACCCCGTACCGAAGCCAAGAGGTTAAATGGGTTAATACAAGTGAACGACCTGGCTTTCTACGAATTTATGGAAATAACTCCTTTTTCTCTCAAATTAATCCAGCCATTCTGGCAGTACGTGCAACTTCATTTGACTATCATATTCAGACAAAAGTTGAGTTTCAGCCGAACCATTATTCTGAAACAGCAGGGCTAGGCTTGTATTACGATTCTAATAATTGGTTGTATCTTCATGTGACTTATTCTGAACGTACGGATTCGTCTGTCCTAACTATCTTACAGGCTAAGCTTGGTGAACGAATTGAATATGTTGAGACTCTTTGCCCAGTACCAGAAGGTAGAGTCGAATTAAAAATTCGTTATAAAAATGGGATGGCGACTCTTTATTACCGATTATCCGAGAGTGAAGATTGGCAAGATATGGTCAATGACATTGATGTGAGGTATTTGTCAGATGAAGGTGTAAATGGTGCTCCAGGAGAAATCGGTGGCTTTACGGGACTATTTAATTTTATTGGATCAGTTGATGCTCATCAACATGATTCTTATGCAGATTTTGATTATTATTTACAAAAAAATAACTAGTTTTCAAGGAGGATGTTTAAAGTGAAAGAGATACCGTTAAAACGTTTAGTACCTGGATTAATCATAGGGCCAGCATCATGGCTAGGACCTTACATTGTCGCATCAAGTCTATTTTTACCTTCGATGATTCAAAATTTAGATGCGGATAATAAAATAAATTTACTTGCTTTGTTTTCAACAGTGGGAATGATAGTTGCAGCGATTTCTAACATGCTAGCCGGTTACTTATCTGATCGGACTAGATCGCGATTTGGTAAACGGACACCGTGGCTAGTTTCAGGAGCCTTTGCTTTTATGCTCTCACTTATTTTCGCTTCAATGACAACCACAATTCCGTTATTGTTGATCTGTTGGACGTTGAGTCAAATCTCATTGAATTTTATCGTGGCCCCAATGGTAGCTTGGTTAGATCTAGCTCCTGAAAGTGGGAAAGGAACGGCTTCAGGTGCGTATGGTGGCTTAGGTATGGCGCTTGGAAACAATGGTTTTACTATCTTAGGTGCCGCTTTTTTAGGTCAATATCGCTTAGGGTTTATCGTATTTGGTGTGATTACGTTCATCGGGACACTTATTGCAGCGGTGATTGTCAGAGAACCGTCCAATGTTGGGGAAAGAGAGACAGTGTCAGAGGCAGTGGCAACTGATAAGTTGTCGCTCAAACAATCAATGTCAATTTTTCCTAAGTGGTCAATTGGTCGCGACTACTATCTAGCGTTGATTGGCAAGTTATTCCAAGGTGTTGCGAACTTTGCTGTGACAGGTTATTTATTGTTTATCATGACTGATTTTCTAAACAAAGATACTGCAACAACTCAGCATTCTATACAATTGATTAATACCATTATGTTAGTATTTGGGATTGTTATGGGGATAATTGCAGGGCCTATCTCTGATAAGTTTAACCTGTTGAAATTTCCAGTTGGATTGTCCACCATTTTTATCGGAGTTGGTGCGCTTAGTTTATTCTTTTTACAAAATGATGTGGGAGTTGCTGTTTATGCTTTTATGGCAGGGTTAGGTATGGGAATTTGGAACTCATTGGATAATTTACTTAATTTGAAAGTAATTCCTGATAAAGAACGGGTGGGCTTCTTTTTAGGTATATACAATTTAGGCAACACTGTGACACAAGCAATTGCGCCTGTGATGGCGGCCTTTTTAATCTCTCAAGTTGGTTTTTCAGCTATTTTTATCTTTTCTTTCGTTTGCGCCATGATTGGCGGATTAGCAATTCTCTCCATTAAATCTGTTGCACGATGAGGAGAACGTGCCAAAGTTTTTTTTAATATATAATGAAACACTAAATAGTGAGACTTCTCCTCTCTCTATTTAGTGTTTTGCTTAGTTTATTCAGGCAATAACTTTCCAGTAGGAGTTGGTAAATCAACTCTGTTCTGTGAGTTAAGGCTTTTTCTTTCGTATAAACTAAACCCAATAGTGAAAATGAGACACATAGCAATAGTGAGAATAGTTAAAAATATTTCTGAATAGGTCCCAACATAAGTTGTAGAAAAGACGGTGTCAGAGCTATCTACGCCCATAATAACAGCCGAGGTAATATTATAAGCAAAGTGACAGCCAGTAGTGAAGGAAAAGCTTTTGGTTACTTTTAAAATAACACTAAAACAGATACCCGCACTTATTAATGAAAAAAAGTCTAACCAATCAAAATTTGACCATAATCTCGTATGAGAAAAGGTGAAAATCAAAGCTGATAGTAAAATTGTTAACAAGGAGTTAAATTTGGTAAGCGTTGCTTCTATTACACCACGAAAAATGCATTCTTCTAGTGTTCCCATCCCGATAAAAGTCAAAATTCCTGATACTAAAGTGAACAATGAAATCCCATGGTAATTGATGGTGACATCGTTAGACAGAAGTAACACACCAATAGGAGGTAGCGAAAGTAATAGGCCAAATAGACTGCCAATCAGCATTTTTTTAATCCCTTTTTTACTGTAATAGTCAAATTGAGTGAGCTTATTGGTAAATTTTCCTTTTTTTAAGAAAAAGTAAGTCATCGCGATTGCGATAGATGAACCTAGGATACCCATCATTATATTGACAACATTTTCGCTTTTATCGAATAGAAAAAAGCCAATTGCGAAGGAAATTCCAATCGTTGTAATGAGCGTGAGCAACCCGTATAGAATCCCCCAAATGACTCTCAATTGATTCTGTTTATCTTTCGCTAATAATTTCATTTTTTGTCTCCCCTTTTAAGTTGATAGGGATACTTTAACAAGTTTGATTCAAATAAACTCTTAACTAAGTCTTAACTGTTTATTAATTAAGAAAATTACAGAAGTGTGAGATCATTTGGACTTTTTCGATAGGCAGTGGGAGTCAGGCCGATTTCTTTTTTAAAAACAGTGGCAAAGTAGTTGGCATCCTCAAAGCCACTTTCAAAGGCAATATCAATAATTTTTAGAGATGTATTTAAGAGTAAATACTCTGCTTTCATTATGCGCATTTTATTTAGGTAAGTGAAAAAGGAGAGGCGAAAATTTTTCTTGAAAAAGCGACAAAAATGTTCCTGACTGAAGCCGATGTGAGTGCTGATTGTTTCAAGAGTGATATGTGTGTTGTAGTTTTCTTCGATAAAAAGTAATATTTTCTTGCACTTATAGGAAGTCATATCATTTCTAATTTCATCAGCTTGATCAAAGTGAAAGAGTAATTCTTTTTCCGTATAGAGGGCTTGAAAAAACAAGAGCATAGTTGCTTTTAGATTCAGCTCAAAATACTCTTTTTTTAACGCAAAAACATCAACCAATTCAGCGATGTATCCTCTTAATGAATTAATGTTAGGAATGTCATGAGTTGCATGAACGATATGTTGCGCGGGATGTTTAATTATCGGATCAATATATGATTGTTGGATTAAATCTGAGCTGTGACTTTCAATAAAAAAAGAATCAAATACAATCGCAAAAAAGGAGCAGGAAGATTGCTGATAATTAATGGCGCCATGTAATAAATTTGGCGGGATGAACAGGATATCGCCTTCCTGAGCAATGAAATGATTGCCTTCAATAAGGACTTCCATCTGACCACGAGAAATATAAAGTATTTCCATTTCACGATGCCAATGAGTATGAATCATAAATTTACGTTGAGAATTATGAGTGGTAAAATGCACGGCAAAAGGAAAAAGACTATTCCCATGTTCGGTTATTTCGTTTAGGGAAGGGTCAATATCTTTTTCGCTGGGGTTAGGTGTAAATGGTTCTGAATTCATTATTATGAGCATCCTTTCTGAGTAAATATCAATATTTTCGTGTATTTAGATTAATATTGCGAATACATTATAGCTTAATTCCCACTATAATGAAAGTGTATTCAAGAATAAAACTATTGGAGGATAAAAGATGAAAAAATTACTATTAGTGTCGGTGACTCTCTTAGGAATGCTAAGTTTGACAGGGTGTGGCAGCTCTGGAGATGAATCTGGCGAAGCGAAAACAACCATTGAAGTTTTTAATATCAAGACAGAGACTGCCGAGCAAATGGATGATCTTGTTGAAAAATTCGAAGCAAGTCATTCAGATATAAAAATCAATATGACAACGGTTGGTGGTGGCACAGATGCCACAGCTGCGATGCAATCTAAGTTCTCATCAGGAGATGAACCAGATATTTTCATGCTTGGTGGCTTATCTGATACTCAAACTTGGGAGCATAAATTATACGATTTGAGCGAAACAGAATTAGCTGAAAATGCCATGGAGGGAACCTTAGAAGGTGCCACCCTGAGCGATAAGATACTAGGCGTGCCAATGAATATTGAAGGCTATGGCTGGTTAGTGAATAAAGAAATTTTTGCAAAAGCAGGAATTGATAGTGAAAAAATTCAATCCTTTTCTGATTTTGAAACCGCTGTTAAAAAATTAGATGCGGAGAAAGAAGAGCTTGGCTTATCTGGTGTTTTTGCTTTTAGTGGCGGAGAAACATGGGTAACTAGTCAGTTTAGTTCCAACTTTATTGGCCCAGAGTTCAATGATAGCTTGGTTGAAACCTATAAAGCTTCTGAACTTGCTTTTACCTATGGGAATCAGATGAAAGGCTATCTTGATCTGGCGGCAAAATACAATGCTTCCCCCTTAGAATCTATGGATTATAGCACATCTGTGGAAGAATTATTTGCAGGAGGGAAGGCGGCAATTATTCATCAAGGGAACTGGATTGTGCCAACATTAACTAGTCTTGATAAAACTTTTGCAAAAGAAAAATTGGCTGTGGTACCGATGTTTGTTGAAAAAGAATCAGAAGGTAAAATTGTTGCGGGACCTGCATGGTACTGGGGTGTTAACAAGGACAAGGATCAAAAGAAAATTGATGCTTCGATTGATTTCTTAACGTGGATGTATACAAATGAGGAGGCTATGGATGCGATTATTAATGACTTTGACTTTATCCCTGCCTACACCAATTTTTCAAGCGACAGCATAACTGATCCTCTTTCAAATCAGATTTATACCTATCTGGCTGATGGTAAAACAGTGCCATGGGTACATAATTCTTATCCTGATGGATTTGGTCAAAATGTCATTGGTGTTCAAGTCCAAGGTTATACAGCGGACCAATTATCGTGGAAGGATTTCACTAAAACAGTTACAACGACTTGGAAAGATGAGCGTAAGTAGAGAAAATTGGTGGTGTGACAAAAGTCGAGCAATAGCTGATTATTGGGCTGACTTTTGTCCTGATCCTTTTGAAAGTTGGCTACCTATTTAATGGAAAGCGAACGATAATTACAAATGAGGAGGAGACGTATGTTAACAAATAAATCGAAATCTTTTTGGTTACTACTGTTACCAGCATTAATCAGTTTGACACTGGTTCTGTTTATTCCACTAATAGTTGGCTCGTACTATTCGCTGACAGATTGGAATGGCAATACAGTGGGGAACTTTATTGGCTTACAGAATTATTTACGGGCTTTTCAAGATAAAGGGTTTATTGATAGCTTGATATTTACAGCAAAATTTTCACTTGTGAGTATTATTTTGATTAATAGTATCGCGCTATTACTCGCAACATTGGTGACACAAAAATTAGGAAGGTGGACAACCTTTTTCCGAACGGTATTCTTTATGCCTAACTTGATTGGCGGGATTATTCTAGGATTTATTTGGCAATTTATTTTTAATAAGGCTTTTGAAAGTATTGGTGATTTGACCGGCCTAGGTTTCTTTAAAGGGTGGTTGAGTACGCCTGAAACAGGTTTTTGGGGATTGGTTATGCTCTTCGTCTGGCAGATGAGTGGCTACATGATGCTGATATATGTCTCATTTTTAAATAATATCCCAGAAGAAATATTAGAAGCAGCAGATATGGATGGTGCCTCTCCTATACAAACCTTTTTCAAGATTAAATTACCAATGTTAATGCCAGCCTTCACAGTCACATTATTCTTAACACTGTCTAATGCGTTTAAAATTTATGATCAAAATTTGGCTTTAACTCAAGGCGGGCCATTTAACTCTACCCAAATGACGGCAATGAACATCTATAACGAAGCCTTTGCTATGAGAAAAATGGGTTTTGCCCAATCTAAAGCAATCATTTTCTTAGTGATTATTGTGATTATCTCAATTGTACAAATTTCAATTACTCGAAAAAAGGAGATAAGTGCCTAATGAAAACAAAAAGAAACGCTAAAAAAATAACCGTGATAGTTGTTGGATTATTGTTTTCAGCACTGTGGTTTTATCCTTTTTTCTTAATTATTATTAATTCATTTAAAACTAAGACTGAAATTTTTCAAAACACCTTGAATTTACCTCAAAGTTTAGAGTTCAGTAACTATACGACAGCTTTAGAGAAACTTGATTTTATCCGCAGTGCAGCTAATTCTTTGTTGATTACGATTGGTTCATTACTGTTAATTATTCTTGTTTCATCACTTGCAGCCTACGCCTTATCGCGAAACACAAGCAGGTTAAGTAGTCTCATTTATTTCATTATTGCTGTAGGATTATTGATTCCTTTTCAAGGGATAATGATTCCGTTGATTTCACTTTTTGGTAAAGTGAAGATGCTTAATCAGCCTGGGTTAATGGTCATGTATCTAGGGTTGGCGACTAGTATGGCAACATTTATGTACTATGGTGCGCTAAGGGGAATACCAAAATCGTTGGATGAGGCAGCATTGATTGACGGCGCAAGTACACTGAAAATTTATTGGAAAATTATTTTCCCATTGCTGAAGCCGACGACGGTGACAATTATTGTGTTAAATTCACTATGGTTTTGGAATGATTACCTGTTGCCATCACTAAGCGTTAACAAAGAAGGAATGTACACAATTCCTTTAAAAATGTTTTATTTCTTTGGGGAGTTTAACAAGCAATGGCACTTAGCTTTGGCGGCTTTGGTGATTGTTATTATCCCAATTATTGTATTATTCATACTGCTTCAAAAGCATGTCGTCAAAGGCATCTCTGATGGAGCAGTCAAATAGGAGGAACTTATGAAATTTACTGAAGGATACTGGTTAACGAAGGACGGGGTCACACTTAATCATCCTCAAGAATGCTGTGATTACCGAATTGAAGACCACATGCTAGAGTTATTTTTACCTTATAAAAAAGTTGAGCGAAGAGGAGATACATTAAATCTTGGCATGACAACAATGAGACTGGAATCTCCGCAAGCTGATATTATCAAAGTGAGCTTAGTACACCATGATGTCACACCGTCATTTCCTAAATTTGAGCTTAAGGAGGAACAAGCAGAGGGAGAGATTACAGTTGCCGATGATTACCGATTTAAATCTGGCAATTTAGAAGCGGTCGTCCCAAAGGAGGGGCCATTTAAACTTGAATTTTATGGTGATAATCGCTTACTAACGTCATCTAAACCTCGGGCGCAAGCAGAAATAACGACTGATGATGGCAAGCATTATATGCGGGAACAATTATCGCTAGATCCTTACGAGTTTGTGTATGGCATGGGAGAAAAATTTACGCCATTCACAAAAAATGGTCAATCAGTAGATAGTTGGAATGAAGATGGGGGGACAGGGAGCGAAAAAGCGTATAAGAACGTTCCTTTTTACATTACTAATCAAGGTTATGGTGTTTTGGTCAATCATCCTGAAAAAGTATCGTTTGAAGTAGCATCGGAAAATGTTTCGCGAACACAGTTCAGTGTTGAGGGAGAAGTGTTAGAGTATTTTATTATTTATGGTCCAACGATGAAAGAGGTTCTTGAAAAATACACGGACTTAACAGGGAAACCAGCGTTACCACCAGCTTGGTCATTTGGACTATGGCTATCAACTTCTTTTACAACTGATTACAGTGAAAAAACAGTCATGCAATTTATCGACGAGATGCAGGCGAGAGATATTCCTTTTGATGTGTTTCACTTTGATTGTTTTTGGATGAAAGAATTTGAGTGGTGCGGCTTTGAGTGGGATCAAAAGATGTTTCCAGATCCAGCTGGCTTGCTTCAGAGAATTCATGACAAGGGATTAAAGATTTGTCTGTGGATCAATCCGTACATTGGCCAAAAAGCGAAAGTTTTTAACGAATGTAAAGAAAAAGGTTATTTTGTTAAAAATCAAAAAGGGGAAGTTTGGCAGTGGGATTTGTGGCAAGCGGGTCAAGGGATTATTGATTTTACCAATCCTGAGGCGCGAGCTTGGTATAAAGAACAGCTTAGAGGCTTAATTGAGTTAGGTGTTGACTCGTTTAAAACTGATTTTGGTGAACGAATCCCGACTGATGCTGTTTATTTTGATGGCTCTGACCCTGAAAAAATGCACAATTATTATGCGTATTTATATAATCAAGTTGTGTTCGAACTTTTAGAGGAACTCAAGGGCGAAGGACAGGCGGTACTATTTGCAAGATCGGCCTCTGTTGGTTCACAGAAATTTCCTGTACATTGGGGTGGAGATAATTTATCTCAGTACTCTTCGATGGCGGAGTCTTTACGCGGTGGCTTGTCATTTGTGCTTTCAGGCTTCGGTTTTTGGAGCCATGATATTGGGGGATTTGAAGAAAATACGAGCCATGATCTTTACAAACGTTGGACTCAATTCGGGCTTCTATCTACTCATAGTCGTTATCATGGAAATATTGAGTACCGTGTTCCTTGGAACTTTGGCGAAGAATCGGCTCTAGTGACTCAGAAGTTTTCAAAATTAAAAAATAGATTGATGCCTTACATATATAAAGAAGCAGTTATGACGCACAAAACAGGTGTACCGATGATGAGGCCATTAGTGTTGGAGTTTGAAGAGGATTACACGGTTCATACAATTGATAAGCAATACATGCTTGGTGAATCATTGATGGTGGCTCCAATTTTCAATGAAAACGGGCAGGTCTCCTTCTATTTACCTGCAGGTCGATGGACGAACTATTTAACCAATAAGGTTTATGAAGGTGGTAAATGGTATCAAGAAGAACATGATTATTTTTCTCTTCCGCTACTTGCTCGCCAAAATAGTATTATTATTGAAGGTCAGATAGACCAGACAGCTCAATACGACTATGGTAAAAAAATTACCGCTCATGTATTTGAGTTGGAACAGAGGACTAGCTCTGAGGTGTACGATGATCAGGGGAACTATCTTGGTGAAATAATAATTACCCCGATTCAAGACACTTATGAGGTTCAAGTGACTCAATTAGAACATGTTGAGATTATTTTTAGAAATAGACAGGTAGAGGGGATGGAGGCCTATGAATTAGGGTCTCGACTTTATATCGAATCGTAATGTAAGCTTTATGGCATTTTTTAAAGCAGATTAAAAAACTAATCATCTTGATTGATGGCTAGTTTTTTTGCTGTCTAATTTAATAGTGCGTTACAGGTTAATAATTAGGTCGGAATCGATCTAACATATAGGCACAATCATGTTAAGAATAGAGTGTTTTTTAAGTTTAGCGCAGTTGTGTGAACTAGTTTTATGATATAATATATGAATAAATAAACATATGTAGGGGCGATTTGATGATTATTAAGGTGCTATTTGAAAACTCAAAAATAAGTTCACGGTTTAAAAAAGGACATGGTCTTTCACTTCTAATTAATGACTCAGGGAAAAAGTATTTATTTGATACAGGTGCAAATAAAAAAATCATTCATAACGCCTCAGAGCTAGGAGAGTCGTTGACGGATTTAGAGGGGGTGATTATTTCCCATGGACACTCAGATCACACAGGAGGACTTCAGCATTTGCCATTCAAAGAGACACCGGTTTATGCTTTAAAAGGAGTGGAAGAGTCTCATTATTTAAAAGTGTTATCAAAATTTCTTTACGTGGGAATACCTGTAAATTCGATAGCTAAAATAACGGATAATCTTCGATTGATTACGAGTCAAATGGAGATTCAACCCAACTTTCATATCATTCCATTGGGTAGATCGGTCAATCTCACAGAAAATTTGTATAAAAAGAGACATCACCAATTTATTTTGGATGATTTTTCAGACGAGGTGATGGTTGTGATCGAGCAATGCGACGGACTAATAGTATTCACTGGTTGCAGTCATCATGGGATTATCAATATGACAAATGAAGCGTTACGCTTATTTCCTGGCAAGCCGATAAAATGTTTAATTGGTGGATTTCATATGATTGGGATACCTTACATAAATAATCTAGGGATGAGTAGAAAGGAAGTCTTAACAATAGGAAAGAGTTTAAATACCCCTCAAATAGAAAAGATTTTGACCTGTCATTGTACCGGGTCCAAAGCATTCAGACTTTTGAAAAAAGAGTTGGGATCTAAGCTAGAGAATATACAAGCAGGACAAACGATTGAATTGAACTAGCTTACCTAGGTTCGTATATGCTACTATTAATGAATGTTTGTGGTATAATGATAGAAACATTGTTTAGGAGGACTTGATGAAAAAGTGTTTTATTTTGTTTAGCTTAACTCTTGTTTTAGTTGGTATCGCAGCTTGTTCATATCCTATAAAAAAACAGGCACCAGAAATAATTGAAACAATTGATTCTGACGTGATCTATTTTGACCAATTACCTGAAATATACGATAGTGGTGTTAGTGATACTATTGAACCAGAGTGATTGTTTTAGGGAGTCTTTAAGATAAGAAGTAGGGAGTCAAAGATAAATAGAGGGTCTGGAATAATTAGTTTCCAGACTCTCTATTTATAGTTATTTTTGGAACTAGATAAACGTTAAGAATCGTTTATCCCAGATAGCTTCATGATGATCAATAATTTGTTTGGCTGTTAAGTCAGGAGAATCGAGAGTTGTTGTGCTCCCTTTTGCCATTGTTAGCTTATAGCCCAAACCATGAGCAAATCTCACAGTTGTGTCAACGCAGTATTGGCTTTGAGCACCACAAAATTCAATTTCTTTGATGTTTAAGTCAGTTAGTAGACTGGTTAAAGTAGTGCGATAGAACGAGTTTGCATGAGTTTTCCCCACATAAAAATCAGAGCCTCGGTTATCAAGTTCTGGCATCAGCTTCCATGGCTCAGTGGTAGGAACTAACTCATGATCTTCGTGTTGAATGAAAATAATCGGTCGTTTTTGGATACGGTACTCAGCGATTCGACTATTGACTACTGCAAGTACATGGTTTAATTCGTAGAGGCGCTTGTTTTCTGTTTGTAGACCATTTTGTAAATCAATAATAATGAGGCAGTCTGCCATTAAGATCACTCCTTTTTTTTAGTATAAGGGGTATAAATTTCTTAGTAAAGGATTTGTGGTCAATTTCTTAATTTCGACAGTCTTTTTGATTGGGTTAGGCAATTGCGGCTACAACTGCTGCCGCGCTATTTTCATAATGAGAGATCAGTGTAGTAATAATGTGTCTCTCTTCACGATTTCTATAGACTTTAATCTGTTGTTTAGCGCGTTTATGATTGTCTTTTGATACATAATTTTTAAGTAACTTACCATTATCTAATAGCAGCATTAAACTGATTTCTTTATCAGACCAGTTGTCGGAGTTTTCGATTGTATCGTTGATCGACTTTGTTAAAGCAGTTAAGGTCGTAGTGTTTACTTCATAAAAATCTGTTGTTCCCATCAAGTGTCTTTTTGTTGATTGACTGATATGAGTTGAGGTGATGAGTGACTGAGCAGTCTCTTCGACAATTGGATGTAGCCTATTTTTTAATCCCATTGTTAAGTAATCTGTAATAGCAGTCATTTTAACTGGTTCTTTTTTCTTAATAAAGTCATAGATAGCTGCTAGGTATTTTTTTTCTGAGGGTAATGCTTGAGTCGTAATTAATTTATGATGACTATTCAAAGCGATAGTGTTGTCTGAGAGTAACTCTAAAATTTGGCTAGCGATGAAGCAAATCCCTTGTCTTGAATTAATCGAAATTGTTTTTTTCTTTTTGTCTCCTAAAGCTAGAGCAAAATATGTTTGAGTTAGTGATAGGTGTGTCATGGTGGTGTTCCTCCTGTGTTCTTTTTGATGTTTCTAATATATCAATAAATGTCCGTAATAAAAATCGAATCAAATGACACAGCCTTACATTTTTGTCAGACCATGTAAGTTAGTGTCGTTATAAAGAAAATGGTATCATTATAAAAGAACCGATAAGGAGGCGTTAGAAAATGGAAATAGTTGTGGCTGAATTAGAGGATATACCAGATTTGAGTCGTCTATTTGATGCGTATCGAGTGTTTTATCAACAAGAAAGTGATGTGTCAGGCGCAGAGGCTTTTTTACGTCAGCGAATAGAGAATCAGGAATCGTATATATGGTTAGCAATTATTGAAGATGAAGTGGTTGGCTTTACGCAACTATATCCCATTTTTTCATCTGTCAGTATGCAGCAAGAGTGGCTTTTAAATGATTTATATGTGGATAGAGAGGCTCGTCGACAAGGGGTAGCTCAAGCGCTAATTCAAGAGGCGATCGAATTTGCTCGGGGAACAGGGAGTAAAGGAATATTACTAGAAACAGCTCAAGAGAATTTGGATGCTCAACATTTATATGAAAAAATCGGGTTTGTTCGTGAAAAAAGTCAATACTTTTTTTATAGTACGGAGAGCAACGATAAATAAAAACTTATAGTTAATTATTTTTTTCACAATATCTCGTAAAACCCTTTATTTTTAGCTGACATAGGAGTATAGTAGCTACGTTAGCAGAAATATTGAGAAGTAATTGGTTGTGTTACACATGCCAATGAGATAGAAAGAAGGATTAATGATGACTGTTATACTTGCGTCACAATCACCAAGAAGAAAAGAGCTATTAGCAAAAATTATCGAGGAGTTTCAAGCGATGCCTGCCAACATTGACGAGAGCGTCATTGGCGAATTAACGCCCTTGGATTATGTCCTTGAGATGGCCCAAAAAAAGGCGCAATTAATCTGTAAGCAAAATCCTCACAATTTGGTCATTGGGAGTGATACAATCGTAGTAGTTGGCGATGAAATACTAGGAAAACCTAAGAACGATCAAGAAGCATTCGAGATGTTGCGCAAGTTAAGCGGTAGAAAACATCAGGTTCATACGAGTGTTTATATGATGAATCCCAAACGAATCGAACAACAGATTGTATCTGCTGAAGTAACTTTTTTTGAGTTAACTGATGCTGAAATTCATGAGTACATTGCCACTGGGGAGCACCTGGATAAGGCAGGAGCTTATGGGATTCAAGGACAAGGTTCATTATTAGTTGAATCAATTAAAGGTGATTACTACGCAATTGTCGGTTTTCCTGTAGCTCAAGTCAAACGAATGTTAGCTAAATTCCAAGACTAAGGAAGTGGAAATGGGTATGAAACCATCAGAAGATGAATTACGTCAGAATTTGACACCGCTACAATTTGAAGTGACGCAAGAAAACGGCACAGAACGACCATTTTCGAGTGAATATGACGGCCTTTATGAAGAAGGGATTTACGTCGATATCGTGGGTGGTGAAGCCTTATTTTCATCTAAGGATAAATACGATGCAGGTTGTGGTTGGCCATCTTTTACAAAGCCGATTGCAACGATTAAAGAATTAGAGGACTTAAGCTTGAGTCGTGCTCGAGTGGAAGTTAGAAGTAAAGAAGCGGATTCTCATTTAGGCCATGTCTTTACTGACGGACCTGAGGAGTTAGGTGGCCTGCGTTATTGCATCAATGGTGCGGCATTGCGCTTTATTCCAGTTAGCGAACTGGAAGCAGAGGGTTATGGTGACTATCAAGTGTTATTTGATTAATTAAAAATGATCACAGCTGTCCTTAGTGGACTACTGTGATCGTTTTTTTTATCCATTGCGAATGTAGATAGTAGACAGTAGTCGAAGTGATTCAATTTTTTTCAGGATGACGTTTAGTCAGGTTAGCCATTTTTACGATAAGTATTAGGCGTGACCCCAGTTTTCAGTTTAAATAACCGAGAAAAATAAGGGGTGTTGCCGATCCCGATCTCTATCGCAATTTCTTTGATTGGCTTAGTTGTGTAGCGCAATAAATCTTTAGCCAAGTTCATTCGTTTGGCGATTAGGTACTCTATGGGAGGCGTCCCGATAAATTTAGAAAATTCCTTGTTTAATTGATATTTATTGATCATAAATTGCTTTTCTAAGTCAGCCAAGCTCACCTCTTCTTGAAAATGATTGTCCAAGAAAGTTTGCAGCTCGAAAATATAAGAGGGAATATCTTTATCCTCGAAGTCTAATTGATTTTTTTGAATGACTAACTCATTTAATAAATCATGAATAATTAGAGAACAGGTGAAATCTGTTCGTGCATTACGATTTTCCTGTAATGTTAATAGATTATCCATAATTCGACCAATTCGTTTGGTTTGGGTGTGAAAAGTCTGCCCACCATTTTTTAGATACTCTTGATAAAAGAGAGGGGCAGCCCCTCCGTGTAAGTGAATCCAGGCCATTTCCCAGGGATCATCGCTAATTGTTTCATAGTATTGATAATTCTGACAATCAATGAGAAACACGTCACCTTTTTCTAAAAAATAGTCTTGATCCTCGTAGCGTAAGTGACCTTTTCCACTGATGGTGTATTTCATTAAGTAAGAAGTCAGGTGAGCGCGTTCAGTAAAGTAAGGCTTAAGAGCTTTGAAATGTCCGATTTCTTGAATGAAATAGAACATTTCTTGGCTTTTTTTTGATGGGGTTAAAATGTATCGACTGGAATCAGTTGTCCACGAATGTTTTGCTTTTTGCCAAAAATGGTTCATGCTAAACTCCTTTCCTTTTAGGATAACCAAGAAAGTACAATTATTTACCAATATTTGCAGATGTAATTAATTATGCTACCGATTACACTGTGTATATAAAGATATTGTAACGCGATTGTCAGTATTAGTAAATGATAACTAATTTGTACAATAAGAGCGAATGGAAGGAGTTGAGTTATGTGGGGAGAACTTATGTAGCTGTCGATATTGGCGCTTCAAGTGGACGTTTGATGAAAAGTCAATTAATTGATGGGTGTCTAACACTTGAAGAAGTTCATCGTTTTAAGAATGGTTACATTGAAAAAGAAGACGGTAATTATTGGGACATTGATCAGTTGATCCATGAGGTTCTGTGTGGTTTAGAGAAGCTTAAAAAAATGGGAATTACTGACTGTCAGATTGGAATTGATACATGGGGTGTTGACTATTGCTTGCTTGATGCTGATGGCAATCTTTTCAGACAGCCGATGTGTTACCGAGATAGTCGCACAGATGAGGCAATAGAAAAGTTTGCCGAAGTGATGACACTTGAGAGGCTGTATCAAAAGACAGGTGTTCAAATTCAGCCATTTAACACATTGTTTCAGCTGTTTGTTGAGGACCGCGAGCGGTTAAAAGCGACTAAGAAAATTTTATTGATTCCTGATTATATAGGATATGTTTTGACAGGGAAGGCTGTGTTAGAAGCGACTAACGCATCAACGACTCAGTTGATTAATGCCCAAACTGGACAATTGGATGAAGAATTATTAGAACTAGTAGGATTGACTACTGAGCAGTTTCCAACTCTGGTAGAAGCCGGTACACCTCTAGGGAAGTTGAAACGTGAGGTGTTTCTAGAGTTTGATTTACCAGAGGCAACGGTCATTACTGTTGCAAGTCATGATACTGCCTCAGCAGTGGTCGGAACACCAGGGAATGGCGATAGCTGGGCCTTTATTAGTAGTGGGACATGGTCGCTTTTAGGCGCGGAATTGCCTCATAATCTGATTAATCAGAACACGATGAAAGCTAATTATACTAATGAAGGTGGCGCATTTAAGACGACTCGATTTTTGAAAAATATCATGGGTCTGTGGCTAATTCAAGAAGTCGCTCGGATGGAGGACTATCGCTATACCTTTGCGGAGTTGGCCGATTTGGCGGAACAATCAGATTTTGTTGTTCCGGAGATAGATGTTAATGCGGCTTGTTTCTTGAATCCAACTAATATGGTTGAGGCGATTCAAGGCTATTGCGATGAAAACAAACTGATAATACCGAAAACAACTGCGCAGATAGCATTGACTATTTATCAAAATTTAGCCACTTGTTATAGTCGAGAGTTAAAAAAACTGGAAGACTTGCTTGGCAAATCAATTGACCGTTTACAAATTGTTGGTGGTGGAGCTAACGCTAGTTTACTTAATCAATTGACTGCCAATGCGACAGGGGTTGAGGTAGAGGCGGGACCAATAGAAGCGACTGCAATTGGTAATATTATCATGCAGCTCTTGACCACAGGTGAGATTGATTCGTTAGTGGACGCACGTGAGATAATTCGGCAGTCATTTGACCTGCGGATTTATCAACCGATTGTTAGTTAAAAATAGAAAGGAATGAGTTTAGTGGATAAGATAACAGAAAAGTATCAAGCAGCAAAAGAAATCTATCAAAGTATTGGGATTGATACGGATCAGGTGTTAACTGCAATTGATCAAGTCAAGATTTCCATGCACTGTTGGCAGGGAGATGATGTGAAAGGCTTTATGAATCCAGAAGGAGAATTGACTGGCGGTATCTCTGTGACTGGGAATTACCCTGGTGCGGCACGGACACCTGCTGAACTTCGACAAGATTTAGAAAAAGCATATTCGCTTATTCCAGGTCAGCATAAATTAAATTTGCATGCTATTTATATGGATACAGAGGAGAAAGTAGAATTAAATGAAATTGAACCCAAGCATTATCAAAATTGGGTTAATTGGGCTAAAGAGCAAGGATTAGGACTTGATTTTAACCCAACCTTCTTCTCTCATCCGATGTTTAAAGATGGCTTTACATTAGCATCAGCTGATGATGAGGTTCGCCAATTTTGGATTGAACACGGGAAACGTGCGCGTCGTATTGCGGACTACTTTGGACAAGAACTAGGGCAAACGAGTGTCAATAACTTTTGGGTACCAGATGGATTTAAGGATAATCCGATTGATCGTTTGGCCCCTCGTAAACGTTTGATGGAATCTTTGGATGAAATTTTTAGCGAATCGCTTGATAAAGCCCACACGCTAGATGCCGTGGAAAGTAAGTTGTTTGGTATCGGTGCAGAGGCGTATACGGTCGGCTCCCATGAGTTTTATATGGGCTATGGCTTAACTCGCGATAAAGTGATTTGTATGGATGCAGGTCATTTTCATCCAACAGAAGTAATCAGTAATAAGCTGTCGTCTCTATCGTTATTCGGCAATGATATCTTATTGCATGTTAGCCGTCCAGTTCATTGGGATAGTGATCATGTGGTGATTATGGACGATGAGCTAATGGAGATTGCCCGTGAACTTGTACGTAACGATTTACTAGATCGAACTCATGTGGGATTAGATTTCTTCGATGCTACGATCAATCGTGTAGCTGCTTGGGTTATTGGTACGCGTAATACACAAAAGGCACTACTTAAAGCGATGTTAGAGCCAATTATGGAGTTGAAGAAACTTGAAAATGAAGGAGACTTTACCACTCGTCTTGCCTTTGTAGAAGAATTAAAGGACTTCCCGTTTGCTGATGTGTGGAATTACTATTGCCAAGAAAAAGGTGTTCCTGTTGGAATGGATTGGTTAGCTGAAGTAAAACAGTATGAAGCAGAAGTCTTGGCAAAACGCTAGACAGTTTTGTTAAAAGAAAGAGGCAGAATGATGAAAAAAATTGAGATGTTACAAGCTCCATTTGTCCAAGAAATGATAGAAACCACCTCTAACCTTTATCGACTAGGTTGGGATGAGCGTAATGGTGGTAATATTTCTTATCTATTGAAAGAGGAAGAAGTCATCCCTTTTCTAGACGTCGCAAAAGTATCGCGAGAAATTCCGATGATTTTTGATGCAAGTGACCTCGCAGGGCGTTATTTTATTGTAACTGGTTCAGGTAAGTATTTTAAAAATGTTGCGACCTTCCCCGAAGAATGTTTAGGTGTAGTGAGAATTAAAACCGATGGTAAAACATTAGAAGTACTTTGGGGATTTAGTGAGGGGTGTTTGCCGACGAGTGAACTTCCTGCCCATTTTATGAGCCATATTGAACGTCTAAAAGTGGATCCGAATCATCGAGTTGTCATGCATAATCATGCGACCCATTTATTGGCAATGACATTTACTCATGAGTTGACAGAGCGAGAGTTTACTCGGACTCTTTGGCAAATGTGCACAGAGTGTTTAGTGGTCTTCCCAGAAGGGGTTGGCATTATCCCTTGGGTTGTTCCGGGAACTAACGAAATTGGCGAAGTTACGGCAAACAAAATGCATGATTTTCGTTTAGTTGTCTGGCCTCATCATGGGATTTATGGGGCGGGAACAAATATGGATGAGGTATTTGGATTAATTGAAACAGCTGAAAAAGCGGCTCAAGTTTACACTTATGTGATGGCTCAAGGTGGCGTTAAACAAACGATTACTGATGAGCAACTTCGTGCATTGGCAGTAGGGTTTGGAGTGACACCACGAGCGGGCTATCTCAATTAGAATTAGGTAGATGGTGAGGTGATAGGGATGAAACGACTTGCGTCAATTATGTATCTGAAATCAGGAAATCAAGAGGAGTATGAACGGCGACATGCTGAACTATGGCCGGAAATGGTGTTGGCTTTAAAGGCTCATGGAGCAACTAATTACTCGATTTTTCTAAATAGTGAAACGGATCAATTGTTTGCTTATTTAGAGGTTCCAGATCAAGAGCGATATGAGGAATTAGCAAAGACCGATAGCTGTCAAAAGTGGTGGGCTTATATGGAACCATTGATGGTATGCTATGCGGATAATCAGCCGAAGTCAGTAGTTTTACGGGAAGTATTTCACTTAGATTAAGTTAAGTGAGAGAAGGCGAACTAACAAAATAGTGAGGTAGCGAGCGGTGTTACTTCAACTATTTTGTCTAGTTTAGTCAAAATAGTTCTATTAAGCAGATAGTTGATAGCTGGTGTGAATTAATTCTGGTACAACCGCTTGTGAAAGTGGTAACAATGAAAGGATAGGAGCTAAAAATTATGGTAAACAGAATGATTTTAAATGAAACGTCGTACTTTGGTAAGGGAGCTGTGGAAAAATTATCAGAGGAAGTGCTGAAACGAGGCTTTAAAAAAGCGCTAGTTGTGACGGATAAAGGGTTGATGGAGGCGGGAGTTGCCACGCGAGTAACGGCTAGTTTAGATCAAGCCGATTTAGCTTATGAGGTCTTTGATGGCATCGTGCCAAACCCAAGTATTGAGGATGTTCAGGCAGGGGTAGCGGCTTTCAAAAAGGCCGAAGCCGACTATATTGTAGCAGTTGGAGGCGGGTCACCGATTGATACGGCCAAAGCCATCGGGATTATTATCACCAATCTAGAATACGCCGATGTTCGGAGTTTAGAAGGCGAAGTCGGAACAAAAAATTCAAGTGTGCCGATATTAGCTATTCCGACGACCTCTGGAACAGCAGCGGAGGTCACGATTAATTATGTGATTACTGATAAGGAAAAAAACCGCAAATTTGTGTGTGTCGCCCCTCATGATATTCCAGTAGTAGCATTTGTGGACAGCGACATGATGATGGGAATGACGACCGCCCTTTGTGCTGCAACAGGGATGGATGCGTTGACTCATGCGATTGAAGGGTATATTACCAAAGGGGCATGGGAATTAACGGATATGATGCACCTTAAAGCGATTGAGATTATTGGTCGCGCCTTAAAACGGTCGGTTGAGGGAGATCAGAGCGCTCGTGAAGAAATGGCACTGGCCCAATATATAGCGGGAATGGGCTTCTCTAACGTTGGCCTTGGCTTAGTTCATGGAATGGCTCATCCGCTAAGTGCGTGGTATGATGTCCCTCATGGTGTCGCCTGTGCGTCGTTGTTGCCAGATGTGATGGCGTATAACAAGGAAGAAACAGGTGAAAAATACCGAGACATTGCTCGCGTGATGGGCGTTGAAAATGCGTCAGACTTGAGTTTAGTTGAGGTTCGCGAGGCTGCGGTAGACGCTGTTCGTCAACTAGGAAACGCAGTTGGCATCCCACAGTCTATAGGTGAACTGGGAGTTAAAGCAGACGATATTCCCGCGATTGCCCAAGATGCCTTAGCTGATGTCTGTACAGGTGGTAATCCACGGGAGACGACTTTAGCTGAGATTGAGAGTATCTACAGAGAGATGCTGTAAAGAAAAAATAGAAGTTGGGAGAGGCTGATTTATTCGGCCTCTTTTTTGTAATCTTTGAAAGTCTAACCGTTCTCTCTCATAAAAATATATGGTACAATCAAAGGGAACGCATGTGCTCATCGGTGATGAAAAAAGTCAGAGGCATGGATACTGGAGGAAAAAGACGTGTACGAATATATTCGTGGGAAAATTACCCACATTAGTCCTTATTATATTGTAGTGGAGACAGCAGGAATTGGCTATCAAGTGGCAGTAGCAAATCCCTTTCGTCATTCAGCTGATTTTGGCAAAGAAACATTAATTTACGTTTATCAGGCAGTTAGAGAAGATTCATTGACTTTATATGGATTTGCAAGTCTAGAAGAAAAGCAGTTGTTTATTAAGTTGATTAGCGTGTCAGGGATTGGGCCAAAAAGTGCGCTAGCAATCATGGCGGGTGATGATCACGGTGGGTTAGTTAATGCCGTTGAGTCGGAAGATTTTAAGTATTTAACTAAGTTCCCTGGTGTCGGTAAAAAGACAGCTCAACAGATGGTTTTAGACTTAAAGGGCAAGTTAGGTGACTTGGCAATGAGTGAACTAGCAGTTGAAGCGATGGCAGCGAATGAGGGGGCAGTGAAGAACCAAAATCAGGTCTTAGAAGAAGCGCTAGAAGCTTTAAGTGCGCTAGGCTATAGTGAACGTGAGCTTAAACGCATCAGCAAAGAGCTTGAAGCGCTAGAGGCTGATACGACAGATGGTTACTTGCGTCATGGGTTAAAATTATTGATGAAAAAATAGAGAGGTGAAACGGATATGACAGAAGAAGAACGCTTATTAGCAGGTGAAGCTACCTCTGATGAAGAGATCATTGAAACCTCTCTACGCCCGCAAACCTTGTCACAATATATCGGACAGGACAAGGTAAAGCAAGAACTGAGTATTTACATTCAAGCTGCTCGTAGCCGCTCAGAGTCATTAGATCATGTACTTTTATACGGCCCACCTGGCTTGGGAAAAACAACGATGGCTATGGTTATTGCAAATGAAATGGGGGTTCAGATTCGTACAACAAGTGGACCAGCAATTGAACGACCAGGAGATTTAGTGGCCATGTTAAACGAGTTAGAGCCAGGTGATGTCCTGTTTATTGATGAGATTCACCGTCTACCTCGAATGGTAGAGGAGATGCTTTATTCCGCGATGGAGGATTTTTACGTAGATATTATGGTTGGGCAAGGACCGACGTCTCATCCTGTTCATTTTGCGTTGCCACCGTTTACCCTCGTTGGAGCGACTACTCGAGCGGGGATGCTGTCGGCTCCTTTGCGGGACCGTTTTGGCATTGTGTCACATATGGAATATTATGAAACAGCTGATTTGCGGGAAATTGTTTTGCGAACAGCAGCTATTTTTAATACGGAGATTGTCGACGACGGAGCCTATGAAATTGCGCGTCGTTCTCGTGGCACTCCACGGATTGCCAATCGTCTGTTGAAGCGCGTACGTGACTATGCCCAAGTTCAAAGCGATGGCGTTGTAAATCGTTCAGTCGCTGACCGAGCACTGGAGATGTTACAGGTTGATCATGAAGGCTTGGATTATGTTGACCAAAAGATTTTGCGGACAATGATTGAGTTGTATCAAGGAGGGCCAATTGGTCTAAGCACCTTAGCAGTCAATATTAGTGAGGAAACGGAAACGGTAGAAGATATGTATGAGCCTTATTTGATTCAAAAGGGGTTCATCAAGCGGACCCCACGAGGACGAGTAGCGACCCAGATTGCTTATGAGCACTTGGGCTATAAATATTTTGGCGACTAATAATGACAAGCCTTAAAGTATGAGGTAATAAAAATAGCAAGGTGAAAGTTATTGATTTAATCGATGATTTTCATCTTCTTTTGTGGGCTAATTAGTGGTTAAGGAAATGAGGAGACGTTGTTTGATACAAATTTTGGGGAAACAAGTCGTGATTGGAACGAATAGCCAGGATGGATTTGCTACGGATTTGGAAGGGCCAGCTACAGAATTGATCATACCTACTTTTTCAATTTCTGCGACAACAGTGACTAATCAAGAGTTTAACAATTTTGTTGAAGAGACGGGATATCAAACAGACTCGGAGCGCTTTGGCTGGTCCTTTGTTTTTTATGCATTTTTAACAGCAAAGCAACAACAACTTGCGCAAAAGATGGCTGGAACTGAGTGGTGGTATGCGGTTGGAGGGGCCAACTGGCGTCATCCTGAGGGGCCGGGATCTTTTGTTGTCGATCGTTTGGATCATCCAGTCGTCCATGTTTCTCGTAATGATGCAGTGGCATATTGTCGTTGGGCGGGGCTCAGACTGCCAACAGAAGCTGAATGGGAAGTAGCCGCTCGAGGTGGTTTAGCCAATCAGATTTATCCTTGGGGAAATGAGTTATTAGCAGAAGGGCAGCATCGCTGTAATATTTGGCAAGGAGATTTTCCACAAACTAATACTTTAGCAGATGGCTATCTAGGCACAGCGCCAGTAAAGAGCTATGAACCGAATGGGTATGGGCTGTATCAGATGGCAGGTAATATCTGGGAGTGGTGCGCGAATCCGCGTTATATGCCATTAGAGGCCTTTCGCGAGCAAAGTGGAAAAGTGATTTGGCAGTCTCATCAAACTTATAGCACTGGAGAATACGGGATTCGTGGTGGCTCATTTTTATGCCACTCCTCTTACTGTAATCGATACCGAGTTGCGTCGCGTAACGGCAATACAGCAGACTCTGCAAGTAATAACATGGGATTTCGTTGTGTTCGTAATGACTAAGAAATGATTCTGAAAATTAGCAGAAATAGCAGAAAAATGATAAACTAACAAGAGTAAATTGATGGAGAAAGAGTGAGTAGTAGATGACATTAACTACAGAAGATTTTGACTTTGAGTTGCCAGAAGAATTGATTGCCCAGACACCTCTAACAGATCGCGAAACGTCGCGTTTATTGGTATTAGATAAGGAATCGGGGGAAATTCAAGATCGACATTTTTATGATATTTTAGATGAATTAGAAGAAGGCGACGCCTTAGTAATGAATAATACTCGGGTGCTTCCTGCTCGTCTTTATGGAGAGAAGCCTGAAACTGGTGGACATTTGGAAGTATTATTATTAACTAATACGGAGGGGAACACATGGGAAACGTTAATTAAGCCGGCTAAGCGTGCGAAGGTTGGTACCATGATTTCTTTTGGTGATGGCCGTCTAAAGGCTGAAGTTAAAGAAGAGTTGGAACATGGTGGTCGAATTGTAGAGTTCAGCTATGAGGGCGTCTTTTTAGAGATTTTAGAGTCATTGGGTGAAATGCCTTTACCTCCATATATCAAGGAGCGATTAGAGGACCCCGATCGCTATCAAACGGTGTACGCTAAAGAAAATGGTTCGGCGGCTGCCCCGACAGCTGGCTTGCATTTTACTCAAGAACTATTAGCTAAAATCGAAGCCAAAGGTGTTAAGCTAGTTTATTTAACTCTACATGTGGGATTAGGTACCTTTAGACCTGTTAGTGTGGATAATATTGAGGAACACGAAATGCACAGTGAATTTTATAAGCTAACAGAAGAGTCAGCAGCGGCTTTACGTCAGGTAAAAGTAACTGGTGGTCGAATTATTGCTGTTGGTACGACTTCGATACGGACCTTAGAAACAATTGGAACCAAATTTGCGGGTGACATTCAAGCGGATAGTGGTTGGACGGATATCTTTATCACGCCAGGATATCAATTTAAGCTTGTCGATGCTTTTTCGACTAATTTCCATCTACCTAAGTCAACCTTGGTAATGTTAGTTAGTGCATTTGCAACGCGGGAACAAACGCTGGCAGCATACCACCATGCGATTGAAGAACAGTACCGTTTCTTTAGCTTTGGTGATGCGATGTTTGTTAAATAAGCGAAACAGAAAAAGAGCCAAGCTTCTCGACTAGCTTGGCTCTTTGGTGCTTTTGAAAGGAGACAGGAGATAGATTTTGGATACTTTTTGATTTTTAAGTCATGTAAAGTATGGTGAATTTCTTTTTTGTTAAACAAAAATTTTTGTCTGCTATACAACTTCTCTACATTTGTTTTAGTTAAGCTAACAATTCTGTATCTTACGCATTTTCTTTTTACATGTATTAATTAATTGTTTGATTTAAACACGCATTCACTATTTTCTTATACAACAGTTTTAATACTTTACATGTGTCAACTAACAGTGTGAATCTTGCACATTTTCAACATTATTGTTTACCTTCTAAAGCTCGTGTTACACTTTTATCGAGAAATTCTGCTATCTTCTGTCTTTGCTCCTTTCTTATACTCTTATTAAACCATTAAAATGAAGCGTTTGCAAGTTTTTCGTCTCTAATATGTCACTTGGCTTTTCTTTTCATACATTATAGGTTTTTATGCGACAGACTTAATCTGTATTGAATTGACAATTATTCGTTTATTTGATTAGGGGGGGGGGGCTGTTGCAAAGCTTTAACTGAATATATATGGCAGGGCAGTTCCAAGCCATCATTGAATTTTTTGTTTTGTTTGATAACTTTTTGGAGAAATGCCCAAATAGTCATAGAATAAACGATTAAATGTTCGAATAGAGTTAAACCCTACTTGAAAAGCAATATCACCAATTGTTAAGGTTGTTGTCTGCAACAATGAACACGCATAGATTAGCCGGATTTGAGTAAGTAAGGCGTGAAAACTGATATCAAGATTATTTTTTAAGAGATCTGCGATAGCGTCTGGCTGAATAAATAATTGTTGGGCAACTATTTCAGCATTAATCGTTTCCTGATAATGATCTAGCATATAGACAATAATTTTCCAGACAATATCGGCTTGTTTAGTAATAGAAAAGGTATCTGTTTGTTTTTGTTGTCGAAATTCTTCAGGTGTCATTCCCTTTAGTTTACGAAAGGTTCGATAAAATGTCGTTTGGGAAAAATACCCTACGAAGTGATGAATATAAGTAATTGATAAGTCGCTGAAAGGCAGCATGGCGCAAGCATTCCGAATTCTAATTTCATGAAGATTGGTGACAAAGTTTTTTCCGGTCAATTGATGGAGCAATCGGTTCAGTTTAACGACGCTTATCGAGAATTCTTTTGCGACCGTTTCGGCATCCAGTTTTTGGTTGAAATGAAAATGCATAAACTGGATAATTTTCCATACTAATTGTCGCTCATCAAATTCATTTTTTTGAGAATAACGTTCAAATAAAATAGATATTTTTGCTAGTTCTGCCAAAATCATTTTTTCATAGTGACTTTCTTTTTTCTGGTTTTCGTTGACAATTGTGTTGAAAAGACGACTGACTTCGGGTAGAACCTCTGCGGGGAAAGAAACAACAGGTGAATGTTCTTCTAGAATGTAATAACTACTATAACGATATGCTCTGCTAATATCCATCATCATTAATAAAGAAAGAGGAAAACGACAAAATAAATAGTCAATATTGTTTGTATTTCTATCTAGCTTTTTTAAGGCATGAATATGATAAGGAAAGAGTTGAATGAGTAAGCCGCTTTTAATAGGGAAATCTTTTCCATTGATTTGAATCGCACCACTTCCTGACAGAATATAGATAAATTCGATGAGATCATGACTATGAATCAATTCAGAGGTCATTAAGGTTTCTTTACCTGAAGAAAATTCTTTGAGAGTGAGGTCGTTATGAGTATATTCAGCGTATGAGAAAGTATGGAATGTTTCAAAGTGTTTCATCTGCACAGACTTCCTTTCGAGGGGGGGAACTTATTAAGTTCATATTATCACATGAAGAAGCCGTTAGCTATGCTGATAGTAACTTTTTGGTAGTGTTTTCCTTTAATTTGACCAATAATGACGAAGTATATCTGATAAACTATTGTTAAACAAATCACAATTCAATTGGAAAGGATGTCATTAGATGTTTCAACATTTATTTTCTCCCCTGACGATACGGGGCATGACTTTAAAGAATCGAGCTATTTTACCTGCGATGGGAACTAAATTTCCTAAAAATAATGAAGTGACGCAACAGTTAATTGATTATCATGTTGCTCGTGTAGTAGGTGGCTCGGCGCTAAATATAGTGGAAGTTTCTGGAGTTCATGCAGGCTCAACTCCAGCTCACTATCTATCATTAGCTGAGGATCGTTTTATTCCAGGGTTAAAAAAGCTAACAGCTGCTATTCATGAGCATGGCGGAAAGGCAGGTGTTCAATTGTGGCAAGGAAGTATTGCGGTTATGTCCGACCCCAATGCAAAAGTATTTGTTGCAAGTGATATGCCGATTTCAGCAGAATATACCATTCCAGGTATCACTAAGGAAGAGATTAGTGAGTTGATTGATTGCTATGGTCAGGCAGCAAAAAGAGCTGTCAGCGCAAATTTTGATTGTGTTGAAATTCATGTTGCCCATAATTATATTCTGCATTCATTCCTATCTGCTGGGATAAATTATCGGACAGATGACTATGGTGGTAGTTTTGAAAATCGGGCTAGATTTCCATTGGCAGTTATTAAGGAAGTTCGTTCAAACATTCCAGATGATATGCCATTATTCATGAGAATTGATGCTCATGATGATTACTTAGAAAATGGCTTGTCTATTGAAGATGTAATCAAGTTTACAAACCTCGCAAAAGAATGTGGGGTTGATGTGGTTGATGTTTCAAGAGGGAATATCATTTCAAGCGGCTTAAAGTATGAGGTTCCTCCGATTGATATCCCCAAAGGGTTTAATATTGATAATGCTGCAAGAATTCGCAAGGAAACGGGCCTACTTACAATGGGTGTTGGCCGGATTAACACTGCCGAGTTGGCAAATGAGATTTTGGAAAAAGAAGAAGTTGACTTAGTTGGAATTGGTCGAGCCCAAATTTCCGATCCGGATTTTTTAGCTAAAGCTAAAGCGGGGCAGTTGGAGGATATTGTTTACTGCGTGGCGTGTAATCAAGGGTGTTATGATGCGTGTGAGCGTGCGGATATTCCCCATATAACGTGTTTACGTAATCCCTCTGTCGGAAAAGAAAGAGAATATGCTTTGATGCCAACTGAAAAACCTGAAAAGGTGCTCATTGCAGGCGGTGGCTTAGCTGGATTGGAAGCAGCCATGGTACTGAAACAACGTGGGCATGATGTGACTCTTTATGAAGGTAGCAATCATTTAGGAGGGCAATTTTTACTGGCAGGAATGGCGCCTAGAAAAGCTGAGATGAAAGAGGCAGCCATTTTAAAAGGCGAGCAAGTGAAAAGAGCTGGGGTGACGATCCATTTGAATACAGTCGTGGATAAAGAGCTGATTGCAAGTATTAAACCTGATAGTGTGATTAATGCAATAGGTGCTGCTCCTATTGAGCTAAAACTTCCTGGGATTGAGCAGGAAAATGTTTATGATTATGTTGAGATTTTGAATAGAAAGATTAAATTATCAGGAAAATCTGTTGTGATTGGTGGTGGCTTAGTTGGGTTAGAAGTGGCTGAAACACTTGCCAAAAGTGGCAATCAAGTGGTTGTTATTGAAATGCAGGATGAGGTAGCGAAGGATTTGGGAACGACTCGAAAAATAGAAGTCATGGAGCATCTTGCAGCTGATCAAGTAGAAATTTATACAAATACTACTTGCGCTGGGATTCAGACGGACGGTGTTGTCGTTATGAGAGACGGATACCGTGAAGTGATTGACTGTGATCATGTTGTTATTGCAGTTGGGGCGAAAAGTCGTGCCTTTGACGAGGTGGAAAACTACTGTCAACAAGCTCATATTAAGTATCATGTAATCGGTGATGCCTTTAAACCAAGACGAGCACTTGATGCAACTGCTGAGGCGGCACAAGTTGCCAGAAGTATTTAATTTTAAACTAAAATAATATTGGAGGAAAAAAACATGACAGAACAAAAAATTGCAATTATTAGTGGAGCAGCGACAGGAATTGGACGTGCCAGTGCCATTCGTTTAGCAGAAGATGGTTTTTGTTTGGTACTAGCAGATTGGAAGCAAGAAGAAGGAGAAAAAACCTTAGCTGAATGTAAAAAAGTAACGCCAAACTGCGATTTTGTCTTGACTGATATGGGAAAAGAAGCAGATGTAGAAAAACTTGTGGCATTTACAACGGAAAAATACGGAAAGATTGACTTTTTCTTTAATAATCAAGGCGTGTTGCACATGCCAAAGGATTTCGAAGATTTAACAGAGGAAGATATGGATTATGTGCTGCATTCCAATTTTAAGGCATGTTTCTTTGGAATGAAGCACGTGTTAAAAGTAATGAAAAACCAACATTATGGGCATATCTTGAATACGGGGTCATCTTCAGGGATTCGTCCAGAATCAGGTTTTGGTGTTTACTCCGCCACGAAACACGGTGTTGTTGGGATGAGTAAAGTTGCGGCTATTGAGTATGCAAGATATGACGTTCGTGTAAACTGTATCTGTCCTGGTGGCTTTGTCACACCAATGACGATGGAAGTTGGAAAGTACATGCAGGAACACAATTATGCGCAACCAAAACCATCTACCTCTTTGTTGGGACCTGCTCGAATGGGAGACACAAGTGAAATTACCGGCATGATTTCGTTATTAGCTTCTGAGAATTCCAGCTATATGACAGGGTCTGTTATTAGCGTGGATGGCGGAAATACACAATAATAACATCATGATTTTAAAAAGCTTCCTAGCTGAACATGTTTCAGTGGGAAGCTTTTTTTATAGCTGCAGCGAAGGAAAAGAAAGAATTTTACAGTGGAACTAAGTATCGAACCATTCTTCTTTATTCTAGGAAGCGGTAGAAAGACTTGCTAAAATGGTTTATCCAGAGTATGATGTTTAACGTATATAATTCTTGATGTATGAGGAAAACCTTATCAATCAGGATGCACACGTCAACAGTACATTGAGAGAAAGTAGGGCAACGAAATGACCGAACCAGCCATTCGTTATCGATTAATAAAGAAAGAGAAGCATACAGGGGCACGATTAGGTGAAATTATTACACCTCACGGCACGTTTCCAACACCAATGTTTATGCCTGTAGGAACATTAGCAACGGTAAAAACAATGGCGCCAGAGGAATTAAAAGAAATGGGCGCTGGGATTATTTTGAGTAACACGTATCATTTGTGGTTACGACCAGGGGAAGATTTAGTTGAAAAAGCTGGTGGTCTACACAAATTTATGAATTGGGATCAAGGGATTCTAACGGATTCTGGCGGCTTCCAAGTCTGGTCTTTAGCGGACATGCGAAACATTACCGAAGAAGGGGTTAATTTTAAAAACCATCTAAACGGATCAAAAATGTTCTTGTCACCTGAAAAAGCTATTCAAATTCAAAATAAACTAGGGCCAGATATTATGATGAGCTTTGATGAATGCGCGCCATTTTATGAAAGTCATGATTATGTGAAGCGCTCAATTGAACGGACAACAAGATGGGCAGAACGTGGGCTAAACGCACATGCGAATCCTGACCGTCAAGGGTTATTTGGTATTATTCAAGGAGCAGGTTATAAAGATTTGCGGATTCAAAGTGCGAAAGATTTGGTCAGCTTAGATTTCCCTGGGTATTCCATTGGTGGGTTATCAGTAGGTGAAACTAAAGAAGAGATGAATCATGTATTAGAGTATTTAAATCCACTTATCCCAGAAAATAAACCACGTTACTTAATGGGGGTAGGGACAGCTGATTCACTAATTGATGGAGCGATTAATGGTGTTGATATGTTTGACTGTGTCTTACCAACAAGAATTGCTCGTAACGGAACATGTATGACGAGTAAAGGGCGCTTAGTTGTTAAAAATGCGCAATTTGCAGAAGATTTCCGACCGATAGATGAAAAATGTGATTGCTACACTTGTCGCAATTACTCACGTGCGTATATTCGCCATTTAATTAAGTGTGATGAAACCTTTGGCATTCGTTTGACTTCTTTTCATAATTTATACTTCTTGTTAAATGTGATGAAACAAGTTCGTCAAGCGATTATGGATGATAATTTATTGGAGTTCAGACAAGCCTTTTTCGATGAGTATGGATTTAATGATAAAAATCCTAAGAAATTTTAATGAATTCAGAGAAAATACTAGTAGTTTGACTTAATATTTGATAGAGTTATGTAGAGACATTAGAAAAATGAGGTGAAGTGAAAATGGGCGGTATTAGTATGTTATTTCCACTAATTATTTTAGGTGGAATGATGTTTTTTATGTCAAGATCACAAAAGAAACAACAACAAAAACGTCAAGATTTATTAAACACAATGGATATTGGGAGTAAAGTTGTAACAATTGGTGGCTTACACGGTGTTATTTCTGAAGTCAATACAGACAAGAGTACTGTAGTATTAGATTGTGAAGGTATTTTCCTAGAATTTAACCGATCAGCAATCTCAAGCGTAACTCCACCAGAAGCATCTGAAACAGTTGTTGCTGATGGCATCATGAAAGAAGCGCCAGCGATTGAAGTTGAGTCAGAAGAGGTTGAAATCGAAGACGAAACTGAAAAAGTAGATGAAGAAACATCAAAAGAAGAAAATTAATCAAACTAAAGGAGAATCGTCAAGATTTTCCTTTTTACTTTGAGGCATAGTAAACAAGGGGCTAGGAGACACTGAGAATAGATGTCGCTATGGGGGACTGAAATACGAGTGAAACGGCCCAAATTACAGAAGTGAAAATAGTTAGTCTGGTGACTTAATTTTGAACAGGATTAGCAATGGTGACATTAATCTGGTTGTTTTTATAGAGAAAAGGCAATCGTTATTTTAAGTGAATGGATAAACACATAATGGATGATAGCAGAAGTTGGAAAGATAAACTTTTTTTTAATAAAGCAGTGAAAAGTAAATGCAAAGAGTTTCATGAAAAGGGCTATCCAAGCGTTCAGGAGCTGGATGTTTGGGAGTATTTAATAACGTATCGGTGGGTTAAAAGTGAAAAGTTAACGTTGGCAGAGAAGAAGCAGGATGTTCTAAGTATAACGTTTAACGAGTATTTTGATTTTCAGCGAATTAAAGCCCAAACAAGAGACGTCAAACGTTTTGATTGGAACGATATTGAGGATATACTATAAAGTGATGATAATCACAATCTTTTTTTTAAGTATGGATAATGTTTTATCCATACTTTTTTTATTTTTGATAAATGTAAAAATGTTTATATATCAACGTTTGTTTAGTGTTTTATAAATAAATGTGAAAAAAATCACATAAATGTGTTTACAAATAAAAAATAATATAGTATGATAATTGTGAAAGATATAACAAAAGAAATTTTCAAGGAGGATTTACATAACATGGTAGCGAAAAAAGAACAAACAATTGATGTCCCGAAAATGATTGATGATTTAGTTGTTAAAGGGAACAAGGCTTTAGCGATTATGGAGGATTTTGATCAAGCAAAGGTGGATAACATCGTTCACCAAATGGCAATGGCAGCTTTAAATGCACATATGCCTCTTGCAAAATTAGCAGTTGAAGAAACAGGCCGTGGAATCTATGAAGATAAAGCAATTAAAAATATGTACGCATCAGAATCTATCTGGAACAGCATTAAAGATGATAAAACAGTCGGCATCATCAATGAAGATGACCAAAAAGGTATTATTGAAATTGCAACGCCAGTGGGTGTCGTGTGTGGGGTAACACCAACAACTAACCCAACATCAACAACTATTTTTAAAGCGATGATCTCAATTAAAACACGTAATCCTATTATTTTCGCTTTCCATCCAAGTGCGCAAAAATCGTCTGCCGAAGCGGCTCGCATCGTTTTGGAAGCAGCTGTAGCGGCTGGGGCTCCTGAAAATTGTATCCAGTGGATTGAACATCCATCATTAGATGCAACTAGCGGATTGATGAATCACCCAGGTGTTGCAATCGTTCTAGCAACAGGTGGTGGTGCGATGGTTAAATCAGCGTACTCAACTGGTAAACCAGCCTTAGGTGTAGGTCCTGGTAACACACCAGCTTATATCGAAAAAACAGCTAAAATTAAACGTGCAGTTAATGACTTAATTGTTTCTAAAACTTTTGATAACGGCATGATTTGTGCATCTGAACAAGGGATGATCGTTGATAAAGAAATATATGATGAAGTAAAAGCTGAATTCCAAGCTCACCAAGTTTACTTTGTGAAGCCTGCTGAATTGAAAAAATTGGAAAAAACAGTGATGAATGAAGCTAAAACAGCTGTTAATCCAGCAATTGTAGGTCACTCTGCAGATGCTATTGCAAAACTTGCAGGTATTAAAGTGCCAACTGGAACGAAGATTTTAGTTGCCGAGCTTGAAGGCGCTGGACTTGATTACCCACTATCACTTGAAAAATTATCACCAGTTTTAGCTATGTTTAAGGCTAATAGCCAAGAGCATGCCTTTGAATTGTGTGAAAAAATGTTAGAATTTGGTTTAGGCCATACAGCGGTTATTCACTCTGAAGACCAAGACTTACAAATTAAATTTGGTATGAAGATGAAAGCATGTCGTGTGTTAATCAATACTCCAGCTTCTGAAGGAGGAATTGGTGATATCTACAACGAAATGATTCCATCATTAACATTAGGTTGTGGCTCTTACGGTAAAAACTCAGTCTCTAAAAATGTGTCATCAATTAACTTGATCAACATTAAGACATTGGCGAAACGGAGAAATAATATGCAATGGTTTAAACTTCCACCAAAAATGTATTTCGAAAAAAATTCATTAGCGTACTTAGAAAAAATGGAAAACGTTGAACGTGTCTTCCTAGTTTGTGACGAAGGTATGGTCAAATTTGGCTACGCTGATCGTGTCATGGACACTCTAAGAAAACGTAAAAACAAAGTTCAAATCGAAGTCTTCTCAGATGTTGAACCAGATCCTTCAAGTAACACTGTTTACAAAGGAACAGAAAGAATGGTTGCCTTTAACCCAGATACAGTTATCGCTTTAGGTGGTGGGTCTGCAATGGATGCCGCTAAAGGAATGTGGATGTTCTTTGAACACCCAGACACTGAGTTCTTCGGAGCGAAACAAAAATTCTTGGATATTCGCAAACGTACTTACAAGATTCAAAAAGCTGAAAAAACACAATTTGTATGTATTCCAACAACATCAGGTACAGGGTCTGAAGTAACGCCATTTGCGGTTATTACTGACAGTGAAACAGGTGTTAAATACCCATTAGCTGATTATGCATTGACACCAGATGTGGCAATCATTGACCCACAATTTGTTATGTCAGTACCAAAATCAGTAACAGCCGATACTGGAATGGATGTATTGACTCATGCGTTAGAATCATATGTATCAGTTATGGCATCAGATTATACACGTGGCTTAAGTTTACAAGCCATCAAATTAGTTTTTGAAAACTTAGAAGCTTCTTGCGATACACCAAACGAAGATAACCGTGAAAGAATGCATAATGCATCAGCTCTTGCAGGTATGGCATTTGCCAACGCATTCTTAGGAATTAACCACTCACTAGCTCACAAATGTGGGGCTGAGTACCATATTCCTCATGGCCGTACTAATGCAATTCTATTGCCTCACGTTATCCGTTACAATGCGAAAGATCCATCTAAACATGCGATGTTCCCTAAATATGATTACTTCCGTGCTCATGAAGACTATGCAGATATTGCGAAATTCATCGGACTTAAAGGCAATACAACTGAGGAATTAGTTGAGGCCTTAGCTGTTGAAGTAGGTAACTTAGGTAAGCGTGTAGGAATTGATATGAGTTTTAAAGCACAAGGCGTGACTAAAGCGCAATTAGATAAAACGGCTGATAACTTAGCTGAATTAGCTTACACTGACCAATGTACAACGGCTAATCCAAAAGAACCACTAATTAGCGAGTTGAAAGAAATCATTGTTCAAGCGTATAACGGAATCAAATAATTAAAGGGAAGCTGTCAGAGAAAACTCTGGCAGCTTTTTTTATGAGCCAACCTCCATAAAGATTATGATGTTTGTTTTGTTCTAGTGATTGATGTGATAAACTTTAGCTACTATATATAATACGAGGGAGATAGCGTCATGAAAAATGAGGCACTATTAGTGTTGGATTTTGGAGGCTCAGCAATTAAATACGGAGTCTGGCATGAAGCAAAATTACGAGCGACTGGACAAGTTATGACACCTAAAACACTAGAAGAATGCCTTCAAGTTGTGGTTGAGGTTAAAGAGAAGCTAGCTGAACAGTATCATTTTAGTGGCTGTGCGTGCAGTGCGCCAGGAGCGGTCAATCAAGAAAAACGAATCATTGAGGGGAATTGTGCTATTCGCTTCATTCACGACACCGCTTTTTATTCGTCATTAGAAACAGCGCTAGCACTACCTGTGGAAATCGAAAATGATGCAAATTGCGCCGCTTTAGCAGAAGTAGCTTACGGTGCTGCTATGGGCAAACGGGATGTACTTGTAGTGGTGATTGGTTCAGGGATTGGCGGAGCTGTTATTAAGCAAGGGAAAATCGAAAAAGGTCATCATTTGTTTGGTGGTGAGTTTGGTTTTATGCTTTTAGAAGGTAAATGGAACTTTAGTCAGCTTGCGACCCCTGTTGCGATGGCAAAGAGAGTATCTGTGATGAAGGCCTTATCAGAAACGACCTTATCAGGTAAGGATGTTTTTGAGCTAGCCGAAGCGGGTGATGAGATTGCCACTAAAGAAGTAGCCCGTTTGTTTTACTACTTAGCAGTGGGGTTATATAATTTACAGACGAGTATTGATCCCGAAGTTATTCTGATTGGCGGAGGCATTTCTGCCCGCAAGGATTTATTACCAAAAATCGAGGAGCAGATGAAGCTAATTTTTAATCGTGGGCAGAAGATGGCAATTTGGCCAGATATTAGGTTATGTCAGTTTAAAAATGAAGCTAATCTGATTGGGGCAGTAGCGAATTACCAAGCTGTGCATACTGAATAGCTTGTGAGTATAGCGATCGGCTTGACCTCTGTTAGTAAGGTTTTTATGATAACTATAAAATTATGATAAGATTGGCAAAATAGAATGTGAATCTTGAATAACTTTATAGAAAATACCTCGATTTAATGGTAAAATAGTTTTTATCGTGTGTACATAAGAACAGAAAGTAACTTGAGGTGGAACAGTGAAGAAGTTCAATTCTAGTAAAAATATAATCATTGCCATAATTATCGTGATTGTCGTGGTTTTTGTGGTGACATTCAGCTCTCAACAACGGAATAAATCAAAAGAGTCCGGTGCAGCGCAGTCAATAACCAGTGATATTACGGCCACTGTCGATAAGATCGTGTCCTTTCCTTTACGCGCCGTTGAGGGAGGCGTTCGTTCGATCGGTAATTTATTTAGCACGTATGATGAAAATGATCGTCTGAAAAAAAGAATTGATGAGTTTGAGGCGTTAGATAGTGAAAATCAAACTCTTAAAAAAGAAAATGAAGCGCTGAAAGAACAGGCTAATCTGAATGCGACAGTGTCCAACTATGATAAGGTTACGGCGAGTGTGATTAGCCGCTCACCTGATACTTGGCAGGATATTTTAATTATTGATCGTGGAAAAAATGATGGGGTAGAAGTCAACATGCCAGTGCTTGGTAGTAAAGGCTTAATTGGTCGTGTGATTGTCTCGAATGCCGCCTCTGCAAAGGTTGAGTTGCTTACTTCAACTAATCAAAATTCGAATCATTTCCCAGTTATGATCACTCCGCAAGAAGGTGAAATGGGCTATGGCTTAATGGAAGAATATGATGAGGAAGAAGAAGCTTTTATTGTGACTCGAATTTCGACCTTAGCTGGTATTAAAAAAGGAGATAAGGTGACAACTTCAGGTCTAGGTGGGGGCTCTCCTAAAGGCCTGCTTGTGGGAGAAGTTAAAAAGGTTAGGGAAACAGGGTTTGGTTTGGATAAAGAAGTCTATGTCACACCAGTTTCGTCTATGTATGACATTCCATTTGTAACAGTCGTGAAGCGTTTAGCGGGAAGTGATGAGTAATATGGAAAAAAAAACCATGATGAAAATCGCGCTGCCATTCATTTTGATTACACTCATGCTAGTAGATGGCCAACTGAGCAATATACTCCGTGTGTCAACTCATAATGCGGTGTATCTCAATAGTCATTTATTATTAATCGGGTTGATATTAGGCTGTTTAAATCTTGATAAACGTTATCTCGTTAGCCTATCGATTGTTTTAGGGGTGATATTTGATGTTTACTACTATAGTATTATTGGAATTAACATGGTGTCGATGCCACTAACAGTTATGCTGATTTACGTTGTATTTGATTACGTAAAGCCCTCAGTCTTGTCTATTCTATTAAGTCTGGTTATTTTTATTACGATAATGGATGGCAGTGCTTATTTTATTCAAGCGATATTTGAATTAATAGACGGTAATTTATTAGATTTTATTACAAGAAACCTTGGGCCGACCTTGATAATGAACATTATTCTTTTCATTATTTTAAGCTATCCAATCAAAAAAATAGCTAAGCTGTAATTTAATCACCTTTTATGAAGCATTGAAACATTTTTGTAACATAGATATTATCTCGCTGACATGTTACTATGATACAATTCATTCATTGATGAAATGACTAAACTTAAATTTTTAATAAATATAAAAAACAATTCGGGGGAATGACCAGTGAAAAAGCGCATTATATCTGCAATTATGGTAAGCACAATCTTGTTAGGGTCAGTAGCTTTACCTACAATCTCATTAGCAGATGATTTTGACACAAAAATTAAACAATCTGAAACTAAAATCAACGAACTAAGTGGACAAGAAGCAGCGGCTTCAGCTCAATTAGCATCTGTTCAAGCTAACATTGAAACAATTAAAGCAGAAGCAGCTGAGTTACAAGCACAACAAGCTAAATTGAACCAAGAAGTAACAAAATTAGGAACTGAAATCGAAGATTTAACCGTTAAGATTGATAAACGTGATGCTACGATTAAAGAACAGGCTCGTTCAGTACAAGTAGATGGTAAAGCAACTAATTACATCGATGCGGTATTGTCAGCTGATTCTATTTCTGCAGCAGTTACACGTGTTTTCGCTGCGTCTACAATTGTTAATGCAAGCAATGACATGATGAAACAACAAGAAACAGACAAAAAAGCTGTTGAAACGAAAAAAACAACGACTGAAACTAAAGTAGAAGAATTAAACGAAACAGCAACAGAGCTAGAAGGTAAAAAAGGTCAATTAGTTGATCAAGAATTACAACAACAAGCTCTTGTAAGTGAAATTGCAGCTGAGCGTTCAACTGAAGAAGGCAAAAAAGCTGGCTTTGTTAAAGAAAAAGAAGCTGCAGAAGCGGCACGTGCTGAACAAGCTCGTTTAGCTAAAGTAGCTGAAGAAAAAGCAGCAGCAGATCGTAAAGAACAAGAAGAGGCAGTTAAAAATCAACCTGAGACTCCAGGCGAAACTCCTAATACACCACAAGGTGACGGTACAAATGGACCTGGTACTAGTCCAGTTAATCCAGTAACACCGGCTCCAACGCCAGACGATACGATTGAAAAACCTGTTACACCAGCTCCAGCACCTGCACCAAGTAATACAGGCGCAGCAATTGTAGCAGAAGCTGCTAAACACATTGGCAAACCTTATGTATGGGGTGCTAAAGGCCCAGATTCATTTGACTGTTCTGGTTTTACATCTTATGTTTACCGAGTTGTAACAGGTCGTGAAATTGGTGGTTATACAGTTCCTCAAGAGGGCGCTGGTACTAAAATTCCAGTTTCTCAAGCAGTAGCGGGAGACTTACTATTCTGGGGAAGCGCTGGTGGGACTCATCACGTAGCGATTTCTACTGGTGGCGGTAGCTATATCCATGCACCAACATCTGGACAAACAGTTAGTTACGGATCATCATCACCTTACTTTGCACCAAGTTTTGCAGTAAGAATGTAATATTAATTAATCAAAGCGAACTCGTTAGTGAGTTCGCTTTTTCTTTATCATTTTATAAGGATAAAGAGGTAAATTCCCCGATTAAGTAGACTAATAAGCCGATTGAGAGAAAGGGAACGAAGGGGATGGCGATTATTTTGTTCTGTCGCCCCCTTGTAAAGGCGTAGATAAGCGCTAAAGCGCTGCTGTATAAAAGGATTAGGTTAATGGCATAAAGGCCTAAAAAGAGTCCCCAAGAGGTTAAGAGTAATACGTCTCCATTCCCCAAGCTATTCGGACGAATAGCTAAGAGTAAGAACAGTAGACCAAGGATAATTAAGCTGTCTAGGGGTTTTAAACTAAAAGGTGTATCGAGACACAGAATACTGAAAAGTATTAGCATCGTCATAGGATAAAAGATTAAAGGCTCTACAATCATATAAAGAAGATCGGTTAGACTAAGTAAAAGGGCTGTGAGTAAAAGTAAATGGATGGGAATAAACGCGAGTTGCCAGAGATTTAATGCGTACAGTAATAAGAAGAGGATACCTGTTCCAAGTTCAACAAAAAATGAGGTTTTGGGATATGGCAGTTGACAAACGTGACAGCGACCTTTTAAATAGAGGTAGGTAATGACGGGGATCAATTCCAATATACTGAGTGAGTGTTGACAATTAGAGCAGTGTGAAGGTGGCGAAATAAGTGATTCGCCAAGTGGAAGACGCTCACTAATAACGGTAAAAAATGAGCCAAAACAACTCCCTAGACAAAAAAAGAAAAAGTAACCAAACATAAGATAACTCCTTTCAAGGTTCCTATACTAAGAATATACGAATAAAAGACGAAAAACTTTGAAATTTTTCAGATAATCAAGGATAATAATACTGAGAGTGGTTGTTTGAGTGGGAATAGTGATTAAGAAAGGTGATACATAAGTGAAACAATCAAAAAAATATCTATTAGTAGCTTTAGTTGGGCTGGTGGTCTTTTTAACAGGCTGTCAAAAGGCGATAGAACCAAAAGAAGCAGGCGTTTTGTTTGCTAATCGGTTTATTTATGAGTCGAAAGATGAACGCTTTGAAAAGAATTTTGCGCAAGGCATGGAATTAGATATAAAATTAGAAGAGCAACGGAAAGACTTAATTGACGATTTAGTTACGAGCTTTAGTGAATTTGGTGGAGTGATTTCCCCTAAACAGACAGAGGCCTTTTTGAAGCAATGGCTTGAGATGGTTCAGGACAATGCCAAATATGACGTCACTAATGTAAAAGAGAATCGCAAGGAAAAAAATGTTACGATCACATACAGTGTTAGAGGAATCGATTTTCAGAAAGTATATAAAGCCACTATGGAGAAGCTAGTTGAGCGTATGATGTCCGATACCGAATTAATGAAAAATAATGTTAAATTAGGTGATCTCACAGTCCAGTTATTAATGGAGTCGATGAAGGAATCTGAAATTATTGATAAGCCAATTAAAGTGTCTGTAACAATGGAGAAGGTTAAAAAGAAATGGCAATTAGTCGAGACACATCGAGAAACCGAAACGGCTAATTTGTTACTAAGTTTCATGGCAGGTGTAAAAGACCTAGATACCTACGCAACTAATATGAGTACAGCAGTGAGTGAAGCAATCGCTGAGGCGTCTAAGCAAGTTGATGAGGAATTCTCTGCAACGCCAACTAAAGAAGGCGAAACGAAAAAAGCAAATGCAAAAGATGTGTCTGATAAGCAAACGGATGCTGAAAAGGCAGTAGCCGAGAAGAAAGCAAAAGAAAAAAAAGAAGGAACCGTTGAGACGGTTGAAACAATTGAAACCTACGACGATAAGGATAAAAAATAATTAAATAATTGATTAGCTTGACAGATAAATACACGAAAGTGTTGTTGAGCTAATCAATTTTTTTGTGATTTAATTCATTTTGTTTTAGTGTCTACCTTTAAAAGAAATAGGCGCGACAACAGTTTTCTTGATGAAATATGCTTATTTGGAAGTAAGCTTAGTTTGATTCGTTTCACAAAGTTTGGATAAATATAATTGTCACTGGATAAAGTAGCTAAATTTGCTCATCGATGAGCAAATTATGAGCAGAAAGTAATGGGGGATATGGCTTAAGATTATAGGCGTCGCAAAGAAAGGCAGAAAAATGAAGAGAAATGTAATGAAGAAGATTTTGGTTGTGTTGATTGTCGGACTAGTCATAATGATTGGTGGTGTGGTTGGGGCATCGGCTATGGCAAGATGGGGTGGCGAAGAGGATGTTGCAGCCATCAGAACTTCAGTCAACAGTTTAGATAGAAAATTGACAGCAAAAGAACAATTAGCAAAGGAAAGTCAGCAACAAGTGACAGGTTTATCCAATAAACTTGAAGGGGCAGAGACTGTTTTAAAAGCAGCTCAGGCTGAGGTTATGAAGCTACAAACTGAAAATCAGCAGTTGCGAGAAACATCAAGTCGAGTTGATAGTTTGAATCAAACGATTGTTGGACTGAAAGATGATATTGTTCGGCTAACAGATACAATTCGTCAAAAGGATGAGCTGATTAAGCAAAATGAAGCTCAATTTAAACAGCAACTTAATTCGAAACAAGATGAAGTGAATCGTAAGCAACAAGAAGTAGCTGATAAGAATACAGAGATTAATCAAAAGAATCAAGAGAATAATGCACTAAGACAAGAAATTGATCGCTGGAAACAAGAAGTTGATCAACAAAAATCGTTAGTAACACAAAAGCAAGCAGAGCTGACAGCAGCTCAAACAAACGTGACGAATTTATCCAATGAGTTGTCACAAAAAAAAGCGGAGTTAACGGCTAAAGAAGCTGAATTGCAGGTAAAGCAGACGGAGTATAACAAAGTGAAGGATGCGTTAACGATCAAAGAAGGTACCGTGAGTCAGCTTCAACAAGATGTTAATCAATTGAAGCAAGAACGAGATCAATTATTAGCACAAAAAAGTGAGTCAGATGTAAAACTGCAACAAGCTCAAACAGATGTAAAAGAATTACGAACCTATGTTGAGAGCGTAGATGCGAAGCATTAATAAAAATAATTTAAAAATGTAAATTTGCGACATGTAATAAGAATGTAAGAAGACGGCTAGGATGGATTTCCTAGCTGTTTTATTTTGTTTCAAAAGAGTGAATGGTCAACATTTGGCAATGTTAGTGATATACTAATAGTGGAGTAGTTTGCAGAGTTCGGATAAAAAGGAATGAGTAACCATGAATGAACGGATAAAAAATAAATTAGCTCTATTACCTGATCAGCCAGGTTGTTATTTAATGAAAGATAAAAATAACACGATTATTTATGTTGGGAAAGCCAAAATTTTAAAAAATCGTGTGAGATCTTATTTTACGGGAAGTCATGATACAAAGACTGAGCGGTTAGTAAGTGAAATTGAGGATTTTGAGTACATTGTGACAGAATCCAATATTGAGGCATTGCTATTAGAAATTAACTTGATTCAAAAGAACAACCCTAAATACAATATTATGTTAAAGGATGATAAAAGCTATCCTTTTATCAAAATAACGAACGAAAAATACCCTCGATTAACCATTACTCGTCAGGTGAAAAAGGATAAAGCACAGTATTTTGGTCCCTACCCAGATGTTAAAGCGGCCAATGAGACTAAGCGGTTATTAGATCGTTTATATCCTTTAAGAAAGTGTAGTTTATCGTCAAAAAAACCCTGTTTATATTATCATATTGGTCAGTGTCTCTGTCCAAGTGTTTTTGATGTTGATCCGAAAGTTTATCAAGTAATGGTAGAAGAAATTAAACGCTTCTTAAATGGTGGCTATACAGAGATCCAAGAGGGCTTACAGGCGAAAATGATGACGGCAGCAGAAAATATGGAATTTGAAAAGGCAGCCGAGTATCGGGATCAAATTAGTTCAATTGAAACGGTGATGACACGTCAAAAAATGACTAATACAGATTTTGTTGACCGTGATATTTTTGGTTACGCAGTAGATAAAGGTTGGATGTGTGTGCAGGTATTCTTTGTACGTCAAGGGAAAATTATTGAACGTGAAGTGTCAATTTTTCCATTCTATAATGAAGCCCAAGAAGACTTTTTGACGTTTATTGGTCAATTCTATTTGGAAAGTCAGAACTTTGTGCCAAAAGAAGTTTTTATTCCAGATGATATTGATCTGGTTAGCGTTGAAGCACTGGTAAAATCAAAAGTTTTCCAGCCAAAACGAGGGGAAAAGAAAAAATTAGTTGAGCTAGCAAGTAAAAATGCCAGTGTATCTTTAGTCGAAAAGTTTGATTTAATCGAACGGAAAGAAGAGCGTACAATTGGTGCCATCGAAAAACTTGGCGAAGCGATGGGAATTGAAACGCCTGTTAGAATAGAGGCATTTGATAACTCTAATATTATGGGGACAAATCCCGTTTCAGCGATGGTCGTTTTTGTTGATGGTAAGCCGCATAAAAACGATTATCGTAAGTATAAGATTAAGACGGTAGAGGGGCCAGATGATTATGCATCGATGCGAGAAGTGATTTATCGACGTTATTCACGGGTGCTAAAAGACGGCTTACCTTTCCCAGATTTGATCGTAATTGATGGAGGGAAAGGACAGGTTGATGTTGCAAAAGATGTGTTGGAAAATCAGCTAGGCTTGGAGATACCGATAGCGGGCTTGGCTAAAAATGACAAACATCGAACAAGTGAACTGCTCTTTGGCCCAGATTTAAGTGTGATTCCATTAAAACGGAATTCGCCAGAGTTCTTCTTGCTCCAACGAATACAAGATGAGGTCCACCGCTTTGCGATTACCTTTCATCGTCAGTTGCGGAGTAAAACGAGTTTTGCTTCCAAGTTAGATGGAATTGAGGGATTAGGACCAAAAAGGAAGAAACAGTTGTTAAAAGAATTTAAATCGCTAAAAAATATTCAAGCGGCGACTATTGATGATCTTGAGGCCTCAGGCCTACCAAAAAATGTCGCGTTAAATGTATTTGAACATTTTAAAGAACCTGTCACTCAGAATGATGATTGAATAAAAAGGTGAGATAAAAGGACATAAATCCAACGGGATTACTTTTATCTCCCTTTTTTTTATCTCCCATAGTGTGGTATGATTTTACTAAGGAAGACTCGGGGGAGTTATTCAAAAAAGGATGGAGGTTAAAGGATGTTAGAAGTAAAGCAGTTAGTTAAAACCTTTGGTGATATGACAGCCGTCAATCAGGTGTCTTTCACTATTCCAGAAGGGAAAATTTTAGGGTTAATTGGACAAAATGGTGCGGGGAAGACGACCACTTTTCGTTTAATTCTAGATTTTTTAACAGCGGATCAAGGTGAGGTTTTATGGAAGGGCCGTAAATTAACAGAAAAAGACTATAATATTATCGGCTATTTACCGGAGGAACGTGGACTTTACCCGAAGATTAGTATTGAGGAGCAATTAATTTATTTTGCTCGCTTGCGTGGTAAAACAAAAAAGGAAATTGTTCCGAAAATTGATGAATGGATGGAAAAATTTCAAGTAAAAGGTAAAAAAACTGATAAAGTCAAAGCTTTATCTAAAGGGAATCAACAAAAAGTACAATTGATTTCGACCTTGATTCATGAGCCAGAGTTAATTATTTTGGATGAACCTTTTAGTGGATTGGATCCAGTGAACGCAGAATTATTAAAGGATGGCATTATAGAGTTGAAGGAAAAGGGTTCTTGTGTTATTTTTTCTAGTCATAATATGGATAATGTCGAAAAAATTTGTGACCATCTAATTATGTTACGAAATGGTGAAATTGTTCTGGATGGAACCGTTCATGATATTCGTCAAAGTTTTGGTCGGACGAAGATGTTTATTGAATCAGAGTTGTCACTTGAAGCTATTCAACAAACGGATGGTGTTTTGACAGCCACTTTGAGAAATGACGGAGTGGTAGAAGCAACGTTGCGGGATGATGAAGTTGGGAAGGATCTCTTTAATCAAGCGATTGCTTTTGGTTATATGCCGATCTTTAATCAGTTGCCGCCTACTCTTGAAGAAATCTTTAAAATGAAAGTAGGTGAGGGGTATGAATAAATTTTGGATAGTCGCTTTGGAAACTTACAAACGAAATGTGAAAAGTGTGACCTTTATCGTCATGATTTTAGCGCCATTTTTGATGGTTGGTTTTAGTGTTGTTGCTGGACTTGTCGGCAATAACTTTGAAAAAACATCGAATATTGCAGTGGTTTCAAAAAATGAAACAATTCGCCAAGCGTTTATTAAGCAAACGGATTTTGAGGTTGCTAAGAAAATCGACACAGAAGAAGGGGCTCAAAAAGCCTTGGAAGAGGAAAAGATTGATGGCTTTTTAGTGATTGATACTAATGAAGAGGGGTCCCAAGTTTCTGGTGAGTATTTTAGCGATACGACGTTAGGAACATCGGATGAAATGGGGATTACACAAATTTTGACTGGGATTCAGTTAGGATTTGTTTCTCAGGAATTGGGTCTTTCAGCTGAAGATATCCAACAGCTTAGTCAACCTGCTACCTTAGATGCGAAAACGGTTGAGTTTAAGGAAGGTAAGATGACAGATAAAGGCGTGAATCGGATTGTAGTAATGGTCAGTTCACTATTTATCGGGATTGCGATGTACATGATTATTCTGATGTATGCACAGGTGACCTCGTCAGAAGTGGCGTCTGAGAAAGGAACTCGAATTATGGAAATTATACTTTCGAGTACATCAGCGGCTAAGCATTTTTACGGCAAGGTTATGGGGATTTTTATGGTCATCTTGACTCAGGTATTAGTTTATTTTGTGATTGGTGTTGGTGTTTTTGTTGTGATGAAGGACACGGACATGGTTAAAAATATATTGGACACTGTCTCACTTAAAGATATCGTCGCTGGTTTGTTAGGGTATAACTTAATTTATCTGTTACTAGGTGTAGTGATTTATACTATTTTATCTGCTTTTTGTGGGTCATTGGTCTCGAAAGCAGAAGATGCAGGAAAAGCTGTTGCACCTGTGACCTATTTGACAATGATTGGGTTTTTCCTAACGATGATTTTCGGAATGAGCGACCCACAGCATATATTAATGCGAGTGACGTCTTATATCCCATTTTTATCATCCTTTACGATGCCTTCACGCATAGCAAGTGGCACGGTATCAGATATGGGTGTGATGATTTCTTTATTAATTTTAGCTGTTTCAACACTAGTCCTACTAAAAATATCTGCTTCGATGTATCGTTCAACGGCACTTGTCTATAGCGATGACGGTATGTGGAAAGCGTTAAAGAAATCAGTTTCAATTATGAAAAGTGAAAAGCGATAAGATCACAGGGGCATCAAGACGTGTTGCTTCGAGCATTACGGAAACGTTGTTGACTCTTATTTTTAAAAAGTAAAAAAACGCTAGCGAAAAATGCTGGCGTTTTTATTTTTAACGATAATTCTTATAGCCCTGTGTGAGTTCACTATGAAGGATATCTTTGGCTTCGGAAGTAATAAAGGCACCGTCAACGGCATTGTGATTAAGCGTTTCAAGACAAGCGTAGTCGATTCCGTACCAGTCATGTAATTTAAGGTATTCATCTGTTAGAGTGGTGTTTGAGACGGTTCGATTGTCGGTATTGATGCAAATGTTCATTCCTGCATCCAGAAACTCTTTAAAGGGGTAATCCTCTAGTGTCAGAACCGCTTTTGTTTGAAAATTACTAGTGGGACACATTTCGATTAGCGTCTGGTTATTTAGGCAGGTTTGGAGTACGTCGGGATCTTTGGCAATGGCGATCCCGTGCCCAATCCGTGTTGCTCCTAGTCGAATGGATTCGGCAACATTTTGCGGACAGCCACATTCGCCTGCATGAAGTGTAACAGGAATTCCATGAGAGGTGCCTAAAGAAATAATATCCTCGAATAGATGTGTTGGATAGCTAGCCTCATCCCCAGCTAAATCAAAGCCAGCGACTCCTTCGCCAAGAAAGGTGTTAGCAGATTCAATGACGGTCGTATTATCCTCAGCTGAGTGATGACGCATGGCACATAACAAGGCGTTGCTTTTAACGCCGAAATCTGTTTCACCACGTTTAAGGCCTGCTAGAACAGCTTCAACGATGTCAGTAATGCTTAAACCGCCTCTAGTAAAAAGCATTGGAGCAAAACGCACTTCAATGTAGCGTACATTTTCTTCTGCTACCTGAGCAATTAAATCATAAGAAATAAGTTCAAGAGCTGACGCTTCCTGTAAAAGTGGTAAAACGATATCAAATCTTTCTAAATATTCCAGTAAGCTCTGACAATTTTCTGGGGCGATTAGTTTATTGGCTAGGGCATCCCCTGTTGCCCCCAAAGAAATTCCTTGGTCGACCGCCAATTGCTCTAAAATATGAGGACGGACAGCACCGTCCAAATGGCAGTGTAATTCAATTTTTGGTAATCCTTTAACAGTTTCTCTTTTCATTGTAGACCTCCCAATCTGTGATGAACGATTTAAAAAGTTTACTTACTAAGATACAGGTAATTGCGGAAGAAAGCTAGTGGAAATGAGTAAAATGGGAAAAGAATGAGGAAATTACCTTTTTTTCTCACCTATGAGGGCTAAAGAAAGGCTCTATGATTGGCAGTTAGTAAATTTAAAGTGTAAAATGGAGTAAGTAACTAATGAAAGGAATGGATGCTGTGAATATCACAAGTACGAAGAAACTTGCTAACGGGGTTGAGATGCCTCGTTTAGGTTTAGGTGTTTGGAAGGCTAAGGATGATGAAGAAGTTATCAATGCGGTTAAATGGGCGATTGAGACAGGCTACAAATCAATCGATACGGCGGCAATCTACAAAAATGAAGGCGGCGTGGGAATTGGCTTGAAAGAATCCGCTGTGAAGCGCGAAGATATTTTTGTGACGACCAAGGTTTGGAATGATGATCAAGGCTATGAGACAACTTTGGCTGCTTTTGATGAGAGCTTGAAAAAACTTCAATTAGAGTATGTTGATTTGTATTTGATTCACTGGCCCGTAGCTGGTAAGTACAAAGATACATGGCGTGCCCTAGAAAAATTATATAAGGACGGTCGTGTAAAAGCTATTGGCGTTTGTAATTTCCATGATCATCATTTACGTGATTTAATAGCAGATGCCGAAATTAAGCCAATGGTCAATCAGATTGAGCTTCATCCATTATTAAATCAATTACCATTAAGAAGCTTCTGTGAAGAACATGGCATTGCAGTGGAAGCGTGGTCGCCATTAGGTCAAGGACATTTATTGACTGACGAACGTTTAGTTGAGATGGGGAAAAAATACGATAAAACGCCTGCCCAATTGATTATTCGTTGGGACTTGCAACATGGTATTATCACCATCCCTAAATCAGTGACAGAATCACGAATTAAGCAAAATGCCGATGTTTTTGACTTTGAGTTGACCGCAGAAGATATGAAGGCCATCGATGAGCTTCATACTGGGGAACGATTTGGAACAAATCCGAATGAATTTGATGAAAAACGAGTCTTTTAGTAGCGTGTAGACGGTTGAAAAAAGACGATAAAAGCAGTGACTGAGGTGATATGGCCCCAGTCACTGTTTTTATAAGTGAATAATTTCCCCAATTGACACAGGCAATCGCTGTTCTTCAGGTAAAAGCTTGAAGTAGTCTTCCGGATTTTGCTGTATGATGGGAAACGTGTTGTAATGAATTGGCACAGCCTTTTTAGGCTTAAGCCAGCTTGTTGCAATGGCAGCATCCTTTGGTCCCATAGTAAAATTATCCCCAATGGGAAGCAAGGCCAAATCAATCGCCTGCTGTTCGCCAATTAATTTCATGTCGCTAAAAAGCGCAGTATCGCCAGCATGGTAAATAACTTTATCTTCGATGGTTAAAACAACACCAGCTGCGATACCTAAAGCGTGCAGCTGTCCATGCTCATCAACGTAGCTAGAGCTGTGAATGGCTGGAGTAAATTTTACGTTTCCAAAAGGAAACGTAAATTGGCCACCAGGCTGCATCCCATGAGTGTGGTAGCCTCTTTTTTCAAAGTACCCGGCTAATTCAACATTTGCAATAATCAATGCTCCTGTTCGCTGAGCTATAGCCGCAGTGTCACCAACATGATCATTGTGAGCATGAGTCAAAATAATCGCATCAGCTGCTACCGTGTCTGCATCAAGATCACTATTAGGATTTTCGCTGATTAAGGGATCAATTAAGATCGTTTGATTGGTTGCTGTCACAATTTTTACACATGATTGTCCGTGCCAAGATAGTTTCATTGTCGATATCCTCCTATTGATTAACAGTTATTTCTAGTATACCTGATGGTAGTAAGAGATACAAAAAAACGTCTTGCGAAGAAAACGCAGACGTAAGAATTACAGCTGATTAACAAAATAATCGAAGAGTGCTAGTTCAGATGGATGAGCTTGAAAACTTAATTCAGGGTGCCACTGTACAGCAAGGACACGTTGACTATCATCATGCCACTCGACGGCTTCAATCAGTTGATCCGGACTTAGAGCACTGACTTTAAGTGAAGTAGCAAGTCGTTTGATCGCTTGATGATGGTAACTATTAACGCGGTAGTTTTCCCCGATAAGAGAGGATAGTAAGCTACCTTTTACTACTGAAACAGAATGTGAAGGGTCCTTTGGTAAGGTTGGTTCTTGGACGTGACGGACACTCCAATCACTGTATTGTGATAGATCCTGATACAGATTTCCTCCTAAGGTTACATTAAGAATCTGCATGCCACGGCAGACAGCAAAGATTGGTTTATTTTGAGCTAAAGCTTCGTTTATCAAAGCTTGCTCAAATGTGTCACGATCAGGAGCGGTTCCTTGAAGTAGCGGATGGGGGTCTTCTCCATATAAAAAGGGGTCCACATCTTGTCCACCAGCAAGGAGTAATTTGTCTACACTAGAGATATAAGCTTTAGCATTTTCAGGCTGGGTAATAGGAAGTAATATAGGCAGGCCACCTACTTTTTCAGTCGCATTGACAAAGCCTTGAGGCGTATAGGTAACAGGATTTCCATGAAATTCAGATGAACCAGCAGCTAGCTGATTAGCCGCAATTCCAATAATTGGTTTGGACATAAAAAAACCTCCAGTGAAATAGAATAATTACATTGTAACACTTATTTAAGACAGAACAATAATTAAGTGTCTGTGATTTTGACATAACTAGAGGAAAATGGGGATTAAGAGTTGATGAGAGTCCTTGCTAGAACTGCAATTAGGAAAAGAAAAATTTTGAGAAAAGGGAGGAAAATATGGTATACTGATAAGTAAATTGCGGACAGAAATAGCTGAGAGAGCTAATTTCTATTTGAAGGAGGATTTTTGTGTTATGGCAGAAAAGAAAACATTTTATATAACAACGCCAATCTACTATCCAAGTGGAAAATTACACATCGGTAGTTCATATACAACCATCGCATGTGATGCAGTTGCGAGGTATAAGCGTCTGACTGGCTACGATGTTCTATTTTTGACAGGGCTTGATGAGCATGGTCAAAAAATTGAATCAAAAGCTGAGGAAATGGGAATTACACCACAACAATATGTGGATGAGATGGCAGTTGATGTTCAAAAGCTGTGGAAAGATTTAGCGATTACGAACGAGCTCTTTATTCGCACAACGAGTGAGGATCATGTTAAACAAATTCAACAAGTTTTTGAGCGGTTACTTGCTCAAGGTGATATTTACTTAGGCGAGTACGAAGGCTGGTATTCCGTATCAGATGAAGAATATTTTACAGAAAACCAATTAGCAGAAGTTTATCGTGATGATGAAGGTAAGATGATTGGCGGAAAAGCGCCAAGTGGCCATGAAGTGATCTTAGTCAAAGAGGAAACCTATTTCTTCAAGATGAGTAAATACACTGAGCGTTTATTGCAACACTATGCGTCACATCCAGAGTTTATCCAACCAGAATCACGTAAAAATGAAATGTTAAATAACTTTATTAAACCAGGTTTAGAAGATTTGGCTTTAACACGGACGACCTTTTCTTGGGGTGTATCAGTTCCGAGCAATCCTAAACATGTGGTTTATGTGTGGATTGATGCGTTGTTTAACTATATTACGGCTCTAGGCTATGGCTTAGATGACGACAGTATGTTCCAAAAATACTGGCCTGCAAATGTGCAGATGATTGGGAAGGAGATTGTTCGTTTCCATACTATTTACTGGCCAATTATGCTGATGGCCTTAGATATCGAGTTGCCAGAAAAAATCTATGCTCATGGCTGGATTGTTATGAAGGATGGCAAGATGTCAAAATCAAAAGGAAACGTCGTGTATCCTGATATGTTGATCGAACGGTACGGCTTAGATGCCTTGCGTTATTATTTGTTGCGCGCAGTACCTTTTGGCAATGATAGTGTCTTTACACCAGAAGATTACGTTGCGAAGGTCAACTATGATTTGGCGAATGACCTAGGAAATCTCCTTAATCGAACGGTTGCAATGATTAATAAATATTGCGATGGAATTGTTCCTAAATATGCTTCATTAGTGACGGATTTTGATAGTGAGCTATCAACAACAGCGGCTAATGTGATTGGCAATTATCATAAAGCCATGGAAAATATGGAATTTAGCGTGGCTTTAAAAGAGATTTGGGTCTTAATTTCTCGTGCTAATAAATACATTGATGAAACTGAGCCGTGGGTTTTAGCAAAAGACCCTGAAAAGAAAAAGGAACTAGACAGTGTGATGGTTCACTTGGCAGAATCATTGAGAATTGCGGCAATCCTATTGCAGCCGGTTATGACTGAATCGCCAAAAGAAATCTTCAAGCAATTGGGTCTAAGTGACACTAAATTAGACATGATTAACATTCGTTTTGGTGAATTTCCAGAAGGAAAACAAGTGGCAAGTAAAGGCACGCCGATCTTCCCACGCTTGGACACTGAGCAAGAAGTTGACTATATTAAGACAAAGATGAACGAAACGACAGCAGCACTAAATGCAGAAGACTTTACTTGGAATCCAGAAGAAACGGAATTAGTTTCGGTTAAGGAAAAGCCAATTAACTATGATGCCTTTGATCAAGTTGAATTAAAAGTAGCAGAAGTAATTGATTGTAAAAAAGTTGCGGGTGCTGATAAATTATTACAATTCAGACTAGATGCTGGAGATAAGGCTCATCGTCAAATCCTATCTGGTGTGGCAGAATTCTATCCTAATCCAGCAGACTTAATTGGTAAAAAAGTGTTAGTTGTAGCGAATTTGTCACCACGTAAAATGCGTGGAGAGATCAGTCAAGGCATGATTTTATCTGCTGAGTTTGATGGTAAATTAGAAGTGATTGAAGCGCCAAAAGGTGTTCCAAATGGCTCAATTATTGCCTAGTTAAAAAGAGCGTAAACGATTGGAAACAGCTGTTTTCAGTCGTTTTCGTCTGTATATTGAAAGGAGCTGATGGGATGATATTTGATACTCATACTCATTTAAATACGGAACAATTTAAGGATGATATTCCTGAAACAATTGCTCGGGCCCAAGAATTAGGGGTAACAGAGATGGCGGTTGTAGGATTTGATTCAGCGACCATTGAAAAATCATTAGAGCTGAGCCGTGACTATACGGACATTCATAGCATTATTGGGTGGCACCCAACAGAAGCGGGAAGTTACACAAAGGAAATTGAGCGGGACTTGCAAGAAAAACTGACGTTGCCAAAGGTTGTAGCTTTGGGAGAAATTGGCTTGGATTATTATTGGATGGAAGATCCTAAAGAGGTTCAAGCTGCGGTTTTTCGTCGCCAAATTGCAATAGCACGAGAGATGAACCTCTCAATCAGTGTACACACGAGAGATGCCATTGAAGACACGTACCAGATTTTGAAAGAGGAAAAAATTCATACAGTTGGCGGGATTATGCACAGTTTTAGTGGGGATGTAGAGTGGATGAAGCGTTTCTTAGATTTAGGCCTACATATCTCAATGAGCGGTGTTGTGACGTTTAAAAAGGCTGTGGAGGTTCATGAGGTCGCGGCGGCGGTTCCACTTGATAAACTACTGGTAGAAACAGATGCGCCGTACCTATCACCTGTCCCATATCGTGGTAAGCGTAATGAGCCGGGCTACACGCGCTATGTTGTAGAACGTGTGGCTGAGTTACGCAACCAGAGTTTTGAAGAAATAGCCGTAGCAACTTGTGAGAATGCACATCAATTATTTAGAATAGGATGACTATGGAAGAAAAAATAAAAATACAAGAAATAATTGTGGTAGAAGGTAAAGATGATACTAAGAGAATCCAAGAGGTAGTTGAGGCCGATACGATTGAAACCATTGGCTCTGCGATTAATGAGGAAATCTTAGAACGAATCGCCCATGCGGAAGAGATTCGTGGTGTGATTGTGTTTACCGATCCAGATTTTTCTGGTGAAAAAATTCGTAAGATTATTACTGAGGCAATTCCAACTGTCAAACATGCTTTTATATCTCGCAGATTGGCAACACCTTCTAAGCGTGGCGCTAGCTTAGGAGTTGAACATGCAAGTGACGAGGCAATTATTGAAGCTTTGAAGCTTGTGATGACGCCAAAACCTGCAGGTGAGGTAGAGGAAATCTCACAAGAAGTGTTGATCCATTATGGCTTAATTGCAGGGCAATCAGCTAAAGCGCGCCGAGAGGCATTAGGGGATCGCTTAAGAATTGGGTATACCAATGGCAAGCAACTACGTAAACGATTAAAAATGTTTCAAGTGTCAGAGGCCGAAGTAGTTGCAGCAATGGAAGACGCGTTAAAAGGAGAAAAGAATGACCTATAAAGATATTGCAACACCAAGTCGCACAAAAGAAATATTAAAACAACACGGCTTTGCTTTGAAAAAGAGTTTAGGCCAGAATTTTTTAACAGAACCAAATATTTTGCGCAATATTGTAGCGGCGGCAGACTTATCTCAAGAGATGAATGTTATTGAAGTTGGACCTGGTATCGGCGCATTGACAGAGTTTCTTGCTCGATCTGCTAACGAAGTCTTAGCATTTGAAATTGATGGTCGGTTAATTGACGTTTTAGCAGATACGCTGAGCCCTTATGATAATGTGACGGTGTTAAATGAAGATATTTTAAAGGCGGATTTAGTAACAGCCGTTAAAGAGAATTTTAAAGAAGAACGTCCCTTAAAGGTAGTGGCTAATTTACCATACTACATCACGACTCCGATCATGATGCATCTACTAGCATCAGATTTGGAGATTGAGGAGATGGTTGTCATGATGCAAAAGGAAGTGGCAGATAGAATTAGTGCGAAACCAAGTACGAAAGCGTATGGCTCACTCTCGATTGCGGTACAGTATTATATGGAAGCAAGTGTCGCTTTCATCGTGCCAAAAACGGCTTTTGTACCACAGCCCAATGTGGATTCTGCTATCATTAAGCTTACTAAACGAGCGAAGCCAGCCGTTGAGGTAATTAATGAAGAAAACTTCTTTAAATTGACAAAAGGTGCTTTTCTGCAGCGCCGTAAAACCTTGTGGAATAATTTATTAGCTAATTTTGGGAAAGAGGAGGCAACTAAGGAGTGGTTATTAAAGGCTCTAGAGGTTGCCGGGATTGATCCAAAAAGACGGGGAGAAACCCTCTCTTTACAGGAGTTTGCTGATTTAGCGAATGCACTGGAAACTCGTTAAGCATGATTGAACTAGTTGAAAAACTGGTTCTTTTTTTTATTTTCGCCAAGGTGTCTTGACACCTTGGATGGACTACTTTACAATAGAGGTTATCAAGGTGTCAAGACACCTTGAGCTTATAAAAGGGAGTGTTGGGTTTAATGAAATTTACATCAGTAAAAAAATTAACTTTTTCAGCCATTTTGATTGCATTAGGAATTCTAATTCCTATGGTGATGCCGATCAAAGTCATTATTGGACCGGCCTCGTATACTTTGGCTAGTCATGTACCAGTCTTTTTGGCAATGTTCATCTCACCAGGCGTTGCGGCAGCCGTTGCTTTAGGAACCGCATTTGGGTTCTTTTTATCCTTTCCAGCTATCATCGCCTTACGAGCATTATCTCATGTGGTTTTTGCCGTAATTGGCGCGTACATTTTACAAAAGAAGCCAACAATCGTGTCATCCTTTTGGCAATTTCAAGCCTTTAGTATGATGATTGCGTTAATTCATGCCACAACAGAATTTATTGTTGTCGTCTTATTTGCAACAGCTGGTCAACAAACGGCCGCTACGTATTGGGTGTTCTTTTTGACAGTCGGTGTAGGTGGTTTTATTCACAGTATGGTGGATTATACGATTGCTTATTATCTAGGTGAACGTTTAAGTAAACAATTCGATTTTCCAGTTTTTGCCAGTAGCCAACTAGCACTTAATCATTATAGTCATTCTAAGGCTTAATTAACCTAAAAAAAGCAGACAGCCACAAAATGGGCTGTCTGCTTTTTTAGGTTTAAAATCTGATCTCAAAATAGGCATTGACTTATTTTGAGACCTAGAAAAGGGGGGCAAATTAACGAATAACTTGTTCTGTTTCTGTATCGAAGAAATGGCTCTTGTTTAAGTTAAAGGCAAGATCAATAATTTCTCCTGGACGGTAAGCAGCACGAGCATCTACTTTAGAGATAAACTCAGTATCACCGACAACTGTATAAAGCATTGTTTCAGCACCAAGTAATTCAGATACGACAACCTCAGATTTAACCACTGATTCAGGTGCAGCATCTAAAACGATTGGCTCGCTGTGAATATCCTCTGGACGAATACCAAAGATTAATTTCTTACCTTCATAGCCTTGTTCTTTAAGAACTTTATATTTACCTTCTGGCAAGGTTAAGTTAACACCATGCTCATTAGAAACAACACCGTTGTTAAGTGTGACATTAAAGAAGTTCATCGCAGGAGAACCAATAAAGCCAGCTACGAAAACATTATTTGGTGTGTCATATACTTCTTTTGGTGAGCCAATTTGTTGAATAAAGCCGTCTTTCATAATAACGATTCTATCGGCCATTGTCATCGCTTCTGTTTGGTCATGGGTTACGTAGATTGTAGTTGTTTCTAAACGACGGTGTAATTTAGCGATTTCCGCACGCATTGCCACACGTAATTTAGCATCTAAGTTTGATAAAGGCTCATCCATCAGGAAGACTTTAGCATCACGAACGATGGCACGACCTAGGGCAACACGCTGACGTTGTCCACCAGAAAGAGCAGCAGGTTTACGTTTTAAGTATTCAGTAAGCCCAAGGATTTCTGCGGCATTGTCAACACGAGTTTGAATTTCTTCTTTAGCGTATTTACGTAATTTTAAGCCGAAAGCCATATTGTCAAAAACAGTCATATGTGGGTATAACGCATAGTTCTGGAATACCATGGCGATGTCACGGTCTTTAGGTGCAACGTCATTCATCAGTTTGTCACCAATCCATAATTCACCTTCAGAAATATCTTCCAACCCAGCAATCATCCGTAGAGTGGTAGATTTACCACAACCAGAAGGTCCAACGAAAACAATAAATTCACGATCTTGAATGTCCAAGTTAAAATCTGTTACTGAATAAAAGTCATTGTTGTCATATTTTTTATGAATACCTTTTAAAGCTATTTCTACCATAATAGTCCACTCTTTCGTTGTTTAATTTTATTAGTTGATACATGAAGTATAAGTGAAAGCGATACCGACAGACAACGTTAAGTTGCACAAGAAAAGTAGTCAAATTTTCGTCAAAGTGACAGAGATATCGTGAAACTCTTTTATTATCAAGGGATCTAGCGTGGCTAATGACGAATGATTTAGTTGTTATGAGTGGATAGAATGGTGAAAATATATGAATATTTAATCAGTGAAACGACATTAGTTGGGTGAACTTTGTGCTACAATAGGTAAAAAGCTAGAAAAACAGAAAAGGAGCTAGAGGAATGAATATTGCATTAATCGCACATGATCGAAAGAAAAAAACAATGGTTAATCTAACGACTGCCTATAAGCATATCTTGCAGGAACATGAGCTGTATGCCACAGGAACAACCGGTCAGCGTATTATAGAGGCAACGGGCTTAGAGGTTCATCGATTCAAATCTGGGCCTCTTGGAGGCGATCAGCAGATCGGCGCATTAATTTCTGAGAATAAAATGGATTTAATTATTTTTTTACGTGATCCGCTAGCAGCCCAACCACATGAACCAGATGTGACAGCCTTGATTCGTTTAAGTGACGTGTATGAGGTGCCTTTAGCGACCAATGTCGGGTCTGCCGAGGTGTTGATACGTGGCTTAGAGGCAGGGTTTCTTGATTTTAGAACAATTGTTAAAGAAGAAATCGATAAGCCTTTGAGTACGTTTTAACGAGTATTGAATGGTAATTTTGTGAGGTTTATAATGAAAGACATATTGTACCGACCTCCCAACATTAGACTAAAAATTTAATGTTAGGAGGTCGGTATTTGTCTGTTGAAATAGCACACAGAAGTCCGCTATAGTTATATTTGATTATGAGGCTGTCAACGATTTGACATTATTTGAGGGATGAGGCCACTTAAATTACTCATCACATGGAGGGAGATTGGTAACATAATATTTTTTGTCTTCTTATATAAATACCCATATACTAACCCGATAGTAAAATGGGGGAGGACATTTATAAATTCACTTATTTTAAAAGCTCCTACATGAACAAAGGCAAATAATAAACTAGCAGTTAAAATAGCTAACCAAGATGGCAGATACTTAGTCAAATAAGATTGTAAAAATAGACGATAAAACATTTCCTCAACAGTTGGTCCCAAAACCGCTAAGACTAAGATAACAACAAATGGTGGCAGTATTTTAATAGTCGCCATAATAGACGTGTCATTGATTAAAGCCACTTCCAGATTACCAGTTAGAGTCATTAAAAAAGTGTACAGGAAACTGCCTAAAAAAGTGGCAGCTAGACTTGCCACATTGCCAACGATGAAACCAAGAAGAGCCTTCAATTTATTTGAAATAATCCATTCAATAGCTCGCTTAAACTCATCTCGAAATACCACCATCCCTAAGCAAAACAAAAAAATATAGGAACTGATGGATACTCCTAAGCCAATAGTCGGGTTCATTCCAATAAGTCTTGGTATGCGTGCAAATTTGAGTAAGAATATACAGACATAGACGACAAGAAAAATGTTTAACTTAATGGAATACGTGGGGGTACTTTGATTCATTTAATCACCTTTACCTCTAAATTTTTTTATAGGAGAGGTCATGTACTAAATGATACATAAGAATGATTGTCAGCAGTGAAATAAAAATAGCGACACTTTCAACACTAACTAGGACGGTCAACATAATAACTACTAATAGAGAAAGCGTGCGCTTGATAGGCGATGAGGTGCTTTTTGTCTGCTCCTTTTCTTCTTGATATAATAATTGATCCATTGAAAGATGATACAGACTAGCTAGCTTGATTAAACTATCGATATCAGGCAGTGTTTTATCATTTTCCCAGTTTGATATTGTTTGACGTGTGACGCTTATTTTGCTTGCTAAAGACTCTTGAGTGAATTTATTAGCTAAGCGTTGCTTTTTTAATTTTTGTCCGACAGTCATAATCTCTCCTACTTTCACTTTAAGTTAACTCTCAATAAATTGTTAGATAAAATCCTTGGACATCGCTTGTTTTTGGTGGAAAAATCCTTTGACATGCGCAGTATTAGTGGGTTTCTATTTTAACATGATCGCACTAGGCTCATCCCTATTCCATCAAATAGACTCAGCTAGTGGCCTGGTTGACGAATACTTAAAAAAATTAGCAGACAAAATAAGCTCCAGCAAAAGAATAAGAATGAGTAAAATGTCAAAATCGCCATAGATGTTCGTACTCTGTTTTCGAAAATGATTTTCAGAAATAGGTCGATAATAATTGTAATACTGCTCAATACAATAGCAACTGCCCAAGAAAATATTAGCCATAATAAGGTTGCTTGTGGAATCTTTTCTGCAATGATAGGAGGCATTAAAAAGGGGCACGAGATACCTATAATAAAGAAAAAAAGAGGAAAGCTTGTTAACACGGTTATTATTGACCACTTGGTTATTTTTTTTATTTGATTTGCCATTATCTTGGTATCCTTTTTTATACATCCGTTTATTTAATTATATTATAACAAAAAATTCCTCTAATCATCATGAGTAATGATATCTTTCTGCCTCTTTGGTTTTTTTAAACAACTAAAAACGCCTATAAACTCTTTTTAGAATTTTAAAGGCGTTTTAGTTTGATTGGGCGCTATCGTCACACATTGAAATAAAAGTTGCATAGCTTTTTTGGGAGGCCAATTTTTTGACCCTTTCCTTTTTTTCTAATAAATGAAACAATTGTTCAAATAATTCTTCAAATGAGTGATCTCGTTCGGCCTTTAAAGATAGTAGGAAAACAATTTTTACTTTATAGTCGCCCCAATCAATGGGCTGCTTTAATATGCAAACAGCAATAGCATTTTCCTTAGCTTCTCTTTTTATCGCATGTGGGATGGCGTAATAATTACCATAGGAAGTGCTAGAAATTCGTTCTCGTTCAATCACCTTATGGACATAGTTTTTTTCACAAAACCCTTTAGCTTCTAATTGGTGACACAAAAACGTAATGACTGCCTCTTTGTCTGAAAAGACTTTCTCACTAAAAAATAATGCTTCAGAAAAATACGTGTCAAAAATGGTGAGGCTCGTTTGTGTGGACACTAGCTGTTCAATTTCGGCTATGTTTTGCTCCGTTAACATCTGTCCAAAATAATAGACAGGAGTATTTACCGCCTTGTCTATTTCAACAGTAGAAAGAATTAAGTCAACCCCTTCAGGCACTCGCCCTTGATCAAAAATAGACAGATGAGCCACTATTTCAAATGAAAATTTATCCATTAGATTTAATTGCTGCTCAATTAACAGCATATTTCCTTTTCCTAAAGATGAAATAAGGGCCACTTTTTTACTGTTTTTAACCGTCATTCTCTTATAGGCAGATAAAAAATGAAGGGCAATATAGCCAATTTCACTATCTGGAATAGGGAGTTGCCATTCTTTTTGAATAATAGAGGTAGCATAAACCGTCACTGTGTAAATAAACGGGTACTTAGTTTTCAACTCATCTGTCAGTGGATTAGGTAAAAATTTATTTACTTTTGCACGAGCATGCAAAGAGATCAGATGAAGAGCCAAATAATTTTTAAAGGCGTCATTTTCTCTAAATTGAATGAAGTAATTGGCATCGATTGAACGGATAATGGCTTCTACTAGCTGAGTGATGTCAGATTGATTTAAATGAGAATCCACGATTTTAGTTGAGTAGAGCTTAGCAACGTAATAGAGCTCCTTATCTGGAATATCAATTCCTAGCTGCTGATTGAGAGTATGGATCATTTTTTCTGCTAACTCATAACTTTTGTCATCTAGTTGAATGTTTTCGGGAAGACGTATAAATTGTTCCTGATTGATGCGTTCAATGAGTACCGCGATATGAAGCACAAAAGAAACCGTTAAAAAATCATTGAGCTCTAGTTTAATTTTCTGATGAAACTCAAAGATTACTTGGGTTAACTTCTCTAGCTCACAGCTTTTAAAGTAGAACGCATACTTAGTAATATCCAGCGTGTGACTATCTAGTTCTTTGTTTAAAAACAAGTTAAAAATCTTACGTTTATGCTCTTCACCTCGGATGAAAAGCCTGTTGTTCTCTCGCTCAATACCTGAAAAACCATACTCCGCTTCAATCAATTGATTCATACTAGCCACTCTTCTTAAAAGAGTGGCTTCACTGACAAATAACGTATCGGCAAGGTCGTACAAATCAATTTGAGACTGATTGATTAATAAATTTAAAATTTCAACATCTTCATTTTTGTAGGTGAATTGTTTTAAATCAGTCGTCTCTCTATCTAAGTAATACCCAACACCCGGTTTAGCGTCAATTATTTTACTGTCAAACAAGGCGTTGATGGCTTTAATATCATTTTTAATCGTTTTAGTGGAAACTCGTAAGTTTTCTGAGAGGCTCTCTGATGAAAGAGTCCCTTTGGATTTTTCGAGTAGTTTAAGAATGGTTAGTTGTCTGTCTGATATAGTCATATTTATCCCCCCTCATATAAATATTTCAGCTATCTCAGGCAATTATTCAGCTGCTTTTTCCTGTTCCACTAGTGTTTTTTCATATGTCTTGAAGAATGGGTAATACATCACGCCATTTAGAATAATCAAGCCACAAACTAGCACAACTGCGCGCCAATCCAACGTCGCTAAAAAAGCGCCAATCGGGGCAGGCATCTGCCAAGAAAAGACTGCGAATGTTTTTCCAACCAGTCCATAATACATACATAGATAAGTGACGATAGCATTGAAAACGGATGTAAAAATAAACGGAATAAAGAAAACAGGGTTTAACATTAAAGGCGTTCCAAAGATTAAGGGCTCAGAAATACCAAAGAATGATGGGATCAAGCCGATTCTTCCAACCGTTTTTAATTGTTTACTCTTAGAACGCATCATTAAAAAGGATAGGGCTAAAACCGATCCTGAGCCACCAATAATAACAAAATAGGTCCAGAAGGGCGTCGTAAAAATGTTAGTTAAATCTTGACCAGCCATTTTTTCAGCCGCATTAATCGATAAGTTACCATCTCTAATTGGCCCTAAAACACCCGCTAGAGCCGCATCATGAATGCCAAAGAACCAGAATAAGTGAATGAGAAAGACACTAATAATTGTAAACGGTAGGCTGTCAGCCGCTTTAAAACTTACTTCCATTATACTATAAGAAAATTGTGCCATCGTTGTGCCCATTGCAAAAAAGATAATAAATAATACGCTAAAGCCTGTTAAAATAATCAGTGCTGGAATCAGTGAGGCGAAAGTGTCCGATAACGACGCAGGCACACTGTCAGGCATAGAGATACGTCCCACATTATTCTTCTTCATGAAATGATAGCTTTCAACCGTCACGATAGAAATAAAGATGGCTAACAAAATACCTCTTCCATCTAAGAAGCTCAGTTCAGCCTCTTTACCATCCCAGCCCATTTTTAGAGGCGTTAAGACAAGCATCATAAAGCCTGCCAAAGAGATCATAATTGGATGAAGAAAATCTTCCTTATATTGTTTACATAAAAAGTATGTGATGCCTATGCAAATGAAAATCGACATCGCGCCCATGGTGACACCACTTACCCAATTGAAGACAAGATCATTTTTTTCAATAAACCCTTTCCAAGCAATCAAAAAAGAATTGCTTGGATTTTCTGGCAAGGGCAAAGCCTTGATAATAATTGGAATGGAACCAAATAAGGTAATGGGAAGTAGTGACATAAACGCATCTCGAATCGCTTTTAAATGGCGCTGTTGACTCAATTTATTGGCGATAGGTGTGAGATGCTTGCTAATACTGCTGCTAAAATTATTAAAGTTCATGGCTATTCTCCTAATCGTTTAATAATATCTTCATAAACGCCTTGACCGTCCATAATACCGTATTTAACAGGTGCAATCGATTCAACTGGCACCGTTACATTCTTTTTAATGTTATCCATTAAAAAGACGATTTGCGGCCCAATTAAAATTAAATCAACACCGTCTAAATAATCTTCATATTCGGCCTCACTATAAGCCTTAACTTCCAATGTATGATTGGAGGCTGCTTCAATTTTTTTAGCCAAAATACCAGTAGACATCCCAGCATTGCAAATTAACATGATTTTTTTCATTATACTCATCCTTTAATTGTATTTTTTTCGTTGAATTAAGGCGGCGTTGCTCTCAATCATTTCCTTAAACCAGTAATAAGAGGCTTTTGGTTTTCTGATTTGATTATTGTCAAAATCAATGGCTACCAACCCATACCGTTTCTCACAGCCATTTTTCCAAGAATATAGATCAAAAGGGGACCAAGTATAGTACCCTCTAATGTCACATCCAGCCTCTTGTGCATTCATAATAGCGTTGATATGATCATTCATAAATGAAATTCGGTAATCATCGTTTACACGATCAACTGTCACATCTTCTCTGACCCCGACCCCATTTTCTGTCACAAAGATAGGCAACTGATACCTCTTATAGGCTTCAATTAATCCATCTTCTAAGCCCTTTGGATAAACCTCAGTGTCCCAAGCAGTGAATTCACTATTGGGATCTTTCACTTGTTCGAACCAGCCTTTAATCACAACTTTACTTTCCCCTTTTTTACCTGTGTGATTAAAGATTAACTGTGTATCACCTGTTGTGTATGGCTTTACTAACGTTCTAGCATAATAATTTAGACCGATAAAGTCAACCGTATTCTTTTTAATGATGTCTAACTGTTCTTCCTTCATGAATGAAATATCATAAGAAGCACTTAATTTGGCGATTAAATCAATGGGGAACTCACCTGTAGCCGCTGTATCAAGTACCCAATTATTACAATAATTATCTGCGTATCTCATGGCAATCTTTGTTTCAATTGAGTCATCTATGCCGTTAACGGGGGTATAACTATGAACCACGCCGACCTGTCCTGGGTAGTTTCCTTTTCTAAAGGCGCGGACGCTTAGAGCATTTGCATACATGACGTGATAGGCGCTAATCATCGTCTTTTGAACATCCTGTAACCCTGGTGGATAGTTACCGATAAAGTACCCATTAGCGACAAACCATTTTGGCTCATTAAAGGTAGTCCAGTGAGTAATTTTATCTCCAAATTCCTCAAAACAGACAGTTGAGAAATGCTCAAAGGCTTGGCAAACCTCTAGATTGAGCCAGCCACCTGTTTCTTCCCAGTATTGCGGCAAGTCCCAGTGGTATAGCGTAACAAAAGGAATAATATCATACTTATGACAGGTATCGATAATTTTATGATAGAAATCTAACCCCTTTTGATTCACGTCACCTTCTCTATTTTTAATAATTCTTGGCCAAGAAAGAGAAAAGCGGTAGGAGGTTTGGCCACCTTCTTTCATCATTCGAATATCTTCCTCATACCGATGGTAGTGATCACTTGCCACGTCTCCATTTTCTAAATCATGTAAATGCAAATAATGATCCCACATTGATTCAGCTTTACCATCTGCATTCCAAGCCCCTTCACATTGATAAGAAGCTGTTGCTCCACCCCATAAAAAATTTTTATCCATGTTCATACCCCTTTTTATAAATTTCTCCTAATTCGTCAATCACAAGAACTGCCACATCCGTTGAAGACAAGTGTCCTTCTGCATGAACCAGTAGTAAATCAACTTGGTCCAGTCTATCTTCTTCTGAAAGCTTTCTTAATAGCTCTGCATGAGACTTGTGAGCCAGCTTTATTTCTTTCTTTGCTTCTGCTGATTTTTCATCAAAATCCGCCACATTTCCTTCTTTTACACTTTTTAACGCGTTGCAAATTAATGTTTTTGCATTACCAGAATGTAAAATAATGGCCATTGATTCTAATTCATTATTAAGTGAATCTGTCATGATTTCCCTCCATATCATTTGATATGACTTAACTATAGGAAAAACAACAAGAAAATAAAAATCATAAATTTCCCTATGTTATAAAAAAGTTAGGGAAACAAAAAAGAGGTGGGACAACGTCTCACCCCTTAATAAAATTAAGGTTAATGTATTGAAGGATGGGGAGTGCTTAGACTAACGTAACTGAAATAGTAGCAAGATCATTGTATACGATCGTTGTTAGGAGCTCGCCAAACTGAACTAATGACTTTCACACAACAAAAGATAAAACAAGTTCCTATTAAAATAAAAACAACTAACCCAATGTACATGAGAGCAGTACCTAATGGATAATTTATTGCGTATTCTCGTTGTGCTTGGGCTTGTTCTGCAACTAAAAAAGTATGGAAGTCTTGAATAGGGATTAAAATGGTCTGCATAAAAAAGCCAACGATCATAGTTGGAATAGATAAAATAAATAGCCATACTAGAGTAATTTTCCATGTGTTCATTATGTTTCTCTCCGATTGTTAATAAAAAAGTTAGTCCCTGTAGTAGGGAGTTCGGATGTGATTATATCATATATCAGTAAGCGTTATTTTTAACACTTTTTTTGCGTGGTATTATATTAAAGACGCTCTCAAAATCAAATCGCCATAAATGATTATTTTTGTTATAGTGTAAGTACCAAGAGGAAATCTTCATGTAATGAGATGGAGTTTCGAAAAGTGAGTAAAGGGCGAGGTGTTTTGAATGAAACCGACTAAAACGAATCATATCTCAGTAGTTGAAACACAACCAGCATTGCCAACCGAGCTAGCTACCCGGGTTGACCTTTATCCAGAAAATAAGCGACGGCCTGTCAACAAAACAGTGTATAGAAATGCGTACTTTCAATTAACTTATAACACAAAAGACAACACACTGGCAATCTCTTCCAGAGGAGATATTGTTTATTCGGCGATCCCCTATGATACTGCCAGAACGTATATCCAACGGGCGGCGATTCAGTACCTACTTCATCCAGCTGAGGTTCGCCAATATATTGACTCACACAGATCAACGATAGAAAAGTACTTGGTGCTGAGTATTTTTCAAGTGACAAACAAACGAGTGACTGAGGACTCTTTAGAAGTGGCTCAGGCGTATGAAGCGATTATTCAAAATCCGTTGTTTGAAATTCAAATTGTGGGACGATTGTTACAGCATGATGAAACTGGCCCACTTTCGGCCAACTTGGCAGGGAAGTTTTTATTTAGCGAGAATCTTAAAACGGGGATATCAGGCTATATTGCAGAGTATCTTAACTTTGTGGTTGAATTGATTAATTTCTTACCATTAACGACAGATGGCAAGCAGATACAATTATTAGAGAGTGGTCGTTCTGTTCCTAAGGATGAAATTAAACGCTTAACGGTTGAATCAAATATTGAGCTTGCGCTTGCGCTACTTCCTCAAGAAATCAAACAGCAGTTGGAGCAGACGATTCTGACTGCTAAGCAACCGATGATCCCGACGACGAAGCCTCTTTTACGATCAGAGTTCGGTAAAGAATTATCTGCTAATCGGAAGAATTATCGGGCTCATAGTGTTAATCCTAGAGAGTTGGAGCAGCATTTTGATAATGTCCATGGAACTGAAAATACTAATAAAGTGAATGTGGTCTCTGACTGCCATGTGAACGATGGCAAGCTACCATTTACTAATAAAAATTTCAATATCCTAGGCGGAAATATATCGGATTCACATGTGACAAATGATGAAATTAAAGGACTCTATGTAATTGGCAATCATGATTTGGTCGATGTATTACCAGATAGTCGTAATAAGGAAACGGAGCAGTGGGATAAATGGCGGCCATTTTTAACTGATGAATGGTTCAAAATACTTCTAAGTGCGCCAGATGAGTCGTGGTATCTATTACCTACAGGGGATCATGATTATTATAACGTTGTAAAAGGGGAGCTTGAAAAAAGATTCCCTAAAGTAGCGGTATTAAATAATAGCAGTATTATCCATGATGGGATTCGGTATATCGGGCTAACAATCTCTGTCGTATTGGCGAAACGAAAGAAGGCACAACAGACCTTTATCCGCAAAACACTAGAAAAATTACTGGCTAATCAAGAAGAGATGCCAACGGTGATTGTGTCTCATGCGCCATTATTTAATGAGCTTAGCCTATTGTCACCAAAAAGTAAGTCATACAATAGAGATTATAACTGCTCAGATCCTAAGATTGAGCAACTAGTTGAGACACACAATATAATTGGTGCTATTCATGGTCATCATCAGATACCTGCATCTTCTGGGCGATATAAGCTAGTGGAATTTGCTGGAAAGGAACTATTTGTTGTGTGCTCCATCTATTCTAAAATGAATACAGGCTTTGAACTGACTAGTTTGTTGGAGACATAGGGAAATGACTGAGTGTATGTCACTAGCTTTGAGACCATTTTCCGCCATCAAAGTTAAACGTTACATCGAATTGGGTATTTACCTTTCTCCCCCAATAATCCATAGAGATCGTGTTATCTTCAAAAGTTATTACGGCTAAGTCATATGGGAAATCGGTTATGCTCATTTTTTTCTCAAAATATGTTTGTACCTGATTATCCAACCAGGGGATAGCGTTACGTATTTTTTCCAACCAGGGGATTAATTGATTAAATTCGGCTAATTGAAAAGGCTCTAAACAAATGACAATGTCATGTTTTGAAGAAATGGTTAATTCGTCATTGTTTAAGTCAGTCTTTTCTATTTTTTTTATGAAGTCTTCTTTTAAATATCGATTTTTTTCTAACATGTTAACTTCCTCCTCGTATAATAAGGTTATCAGATTTATTCTGATAGTTCCTTTTCATCCCCATAAGGGGTATGATTATTTCGTACAGATAGAGGTCGTAGAATTCCTTCTTGAAGTTTTGTCTTCCTAATAAAGACTGACGCCTCTTCTTTACGGACTTGTATATGAATGAGCTGGATAGAACCTAGTTTCTGGATCTCTCACGAGGCTATATCGTCCCTAGAGGTTGAGGAACCCCTTATCTGTAAACTCTTGTTGAAAGGTGTTGATTGTATGTTCTTTATCGGTATTGATATTGGCAAACGNGAAGTGTGCGCGTGTCAGTTGGATTGGGATACCGTTTATAAGCTAAAGTAAATTGTTTTTCTGTAGCAATTTGTAAATTATAACCAGGTTTTAGCTGACCGTTTTTCATGTAGTCATCTTTCATTCGCATAAACGTCGCATCTGTATCTGTTTTTGAAAAACTATTACGAGCACCAAAGGTGGCCATATAATCATCATATGTTGTTCGTCGAGGTAGAAAATCTTCGTTAATTTTTCTCAAGTATTTTTTATCTGCTCGACGCTTTCTTTTTAGCTTTGAAGTTGTAACTTTGTCCGTTGACTGCTCAATCTTATCAGTCGCTTCAGTAATTTCATTAGTCAAATAATCACGTGCTTCTGCTAATTGTGCGGTGTTTAATCCAAGTTCATCGTTTTCTTCTTTCAAACATGGGAGAATCTCTTTTTGATATAGTTCTTCATAAAATTGTTGAGACTTTTCTTTTAATGATTGATTATATTTCTTGGTTGATTTCCGCCAAATGAAAGAAAATTTATTGGCATCCGCTTCAAGTTTAGTACCATCGATATAAATAGCTTCGTTATCGATAAGCTGTGAATGGACTAGTTGTGACCGAAATTGAATAAAACATTCTTCAAGAAGAGCAGCCGTAGTTGGCTCAACACGAAAACGATTGATTGTACG